>CAUZVF010001071.1:0-2841 GCA_963582955.1 Planctomycetota bacterium | reverse complement strand
GGAACAGCGAACCGCCACTCGTTACGGTGATTGTCGCTTGTCCGTCGGTGGTGGTGCCGAAGCGCTTCATCTTCTGGGAGTTCTCGCGCTGCAACAGAATGCACCTGCTGAGGCGGCGAGCTATCTTCGCCAAGCCGTCGATGCGAACCCAGCCGACTCTCGCTTCCATCACCAACTGGGAACTGTGTTGCTGGATCTGGCACAGCCGGAACAGGCAGTTGTCAGTCTACAGCGAGCCTGCGAACTCGATCCGTCCAACGCCGACGCGCCGTTTCAACTGGCGGCCGCGTACGAGCGGCAGCAAATCCCGCAGCAGGCGCTCGCCGCGTATTCGCGGGCCATTCAACGTCAACCGACGCATTTGCCGGCAAGGCGCGGCCTGGCACGAATGTTGGAATTGCTGGGGCAATGCGACGAAGCGGCAGCCGCCTGTTTGCAGATGCTCGAACTCAACCCCATCGATGTCGAGACGCTGAATCAACTGGCCTGCTTGAGGTATCGGCAGGGAAAACTGACGGAAGCTGCCGCCTTGTTCAAACAGACGCTGGAAGTCGATCCCCGTCATGTCGGTTCCTGGCTGAATCTGGGGGGCGCCTTCGTTGCTTCGAAGCAACTGGTTGAAGCCGAAGCGTGTTTCCTGCAAGTGACTCAAATCGACAAAGACAACACCGACGGCTGGCTGAACTTGAGCAACATTCTGAAGGTTCGACATCGCGTGGAAGAGGCGGCATCCGCCTTCTGTGAAGCGGCGCGGCGTCTTCCGCCAAAACCGTTATTCGATCTTTGGCCGGCGACGCTCTGTCCGGCCATCATGCAGGATGACGGAGAAATTGAACGATTTCGCGAGCGACTGCATGCCGACATCGTGCGGTTTTCGGAGCGGAAGATCTCGATTGACATGGATGACATCGGGGCGACGGCCAGTCCCCCCCCATCAATCTACAATACCACGGACGCGACGACCGTTTGCTGCTTGAGGCATTCGCCTACATTTTTCAGCAGAGCTTTTCGACAGAACCACCGCGTTCGGCGCGACACCGCCGCCCCCGGATTGGATTTGTCGTTACCGGCGGTCACGAAGCAATTTTCCAGCGTTTTCTGGGAGGCGTTCTCAACAAACTGATTTCCACAAACTTCGATCTTGTCGTCGTTTGTCCGGAAACAAGTGTTGGGTCGCTCCAGCAGGGGTTGAGAAACGACTCGATCAGTTTGCTGCCCATTCCCTACCAATTCTCGCTGGCGGTCGAGTCGATTCGGGCAGCCGGCTTCGACGTGCTTTATCACTGGGAAACGGGGACCGACGTCACCAATTACTTTCTTCCGTTCTGCCGTCTCGCGCCGGTTCAGTTCGTCTCCTTCGGGAACTCTGAAACATCGGGAATTGCAGCAATCGACTACTTCATTACGTCGAGCATGCTCGAACCCGCCTTGGCCGCAGAACATTACACGGAAAAACTGCTTCCGCTGAACGGCCTCCTCAGTTGCCACAGCCGCGTGTCGTTGTCAGGCAATTGCAGGGACCGAGAGAGTTTTGGATACGCGTCGGATCAACATTTGTACGTCTGCGCCCAAAAGCTGCAGAAGATCCATCCCGAGTTCGATCACATTATTGCTGGCATTCTCCGGCGGGATTCCCGCGGCGTGGTTGTAATCGTTGAAGATGAATACCAGACGGCCGGTGAGAGTCTTCGCCGCCGATTTCGATCGAGCATGCCCGATGTTGCAGACCGTGTGATCTTCCAATCGCGGTTGGAATTCTCCGATTATCTCAACCTGCTGGCGATTGCCGACGTGCTGTTGGATCCATTGCACTATGGCGGCGGCATGACGATGTACGACGCGCTGTCGCTCGACCGCCCGGTTGTGACGCTTCCTGGACAGTTCGCGCGTGGCCGTTATGCGCTCGGTTTCTACCGAAAAATGGAGATGACGGCATTGATTGCCGACTCGCCCGAGAACTATGTCGAGATCGCCGTTCGACTGGTGACCGAGTCGGATTTTCGCGTCACGGTCGAGGCGGATATTCGCGAACGAAGTCCCATCATTTTTGATGACGGCAGCATCGTCGCCGAACACCAACAGCTGTTCGAGAATCTGCTCACACAAGCACAAGTCGAGTAATCTGCACGGCTTGCTGGATCGCTGCGGGGACGACCCGCAGCAGACAACCCACAACCACGAGGTCAAGATGGCCACCATTCAACAAACTCTGGAGCGGGCGGTTGATCGCCATCGTGAAGGCGATTTGGTGCAGGCCGAAACACTGTACCGGCAAGTCATCCGACTCGATCCGAACCACGCCGACGCTTGTCACCTGCTCGGTCTTTCGTGCCATCAACGGCAAATGGGCCCGGAAGCGGTGCGGTACATTCGACGCGCGGTCGAGTTGAATCAGTCGGTGGCCCCCTATTCAATGCAACCTGGGAGTTGCGTATCGCGGCACAGGCGAACTTGAGGCAGCGGTTTCCTGCTATCGCGAGGCTTTGCGGCTTCAGCCCGTCTATCCGGAAGCAGAGTTCAATCTGGGTATCGCCCTGCACGAGCAGGAAGAACATGCGGCCGCGGAAGAGTGTTTCCGCTATGTGCTCGAGCGAATGCCGGACAACCCGGACGTACTTCTCAACTTGGGCAACACCTTGCAGGTGCGGGGAAAATTTGACGAGGCATTCACTTGTTTTCGCAGAATTCTTGAGCAGCACGCCGATCACTTTGAAGCGCAGTTCAATCTGGCCAACGGCTACAAGGAACAAGAACAACACGTCTTTGCCGCGGATCATTTTCGCCGGGCGGCCGAAATCAACCCTCAAAGTGCTGAGGCGCATCTACAACTGGCCAACATGC
>CAUZVF010001070.1:0-2842 GCA_963582955.1 Planctomycetota bacterium | reverse complement strand
GCGACGTTTGTTTCCGCTTCAGCCAATCCAGACAGGCACGTCGTGCGATGCCGCGTAACCACGGCCCAAACTTGTCGGTGTCTTCCAGCGTGCTCAATGCACGGAATCCTCGTAACAGAGTTTCCTGCGACAGATCCTCGGCGGCATGAGCACATCGCACGCGGGAATGACAAATCGCCAGCACTCTCGGCGACCATCGGCGCACAAGCTCTTCATAGGCGGCTAACCGGCCATCCAAACTCTGGCGAACCAATTCGCTGTCGGAAGTTGTCGGTGTGTCTTCGGGCATGCCCGACCTGGCAATTGTTCAATTCATTAGTAGAACTAGCGTCGCCACCTAATACGCCAAAAGCAGTGATTTTGGAAAACTTTTTAAAATTCACCACTTTGTCGTAGTGAGTCGTCTGCGACCGTCTACCTCTTTGCAGATGCGCCCGACAAGAGCCCGATTTGTCGTGGGGCAGGTTTGTAACCTGCCGGTTTCCTTGTGTCTTAGGCAGGTTACAAACCTGCCCCACGCCTTTTGTCGATCGCGTCTTAGCAGACGAATCTCGCAACCTCTAACTTAGGAGGCACTCGGATGCGGACAATCGCCCTATCGATCGCGGCTCTTCTTATCACCGTCACAATGATCGCAACTGGAAGCGACGAATCGAAATCAAAACCCCAGGTTGAACAGAAGCCGGCCGAGTGGAAGTCCGATCGTTTCGTCGTCCACGAATGGGGCACGTTTACCAGCTTCAGCGGTGCGGATGGCGTCAAGTTGGAATTCCGGCCGCTGGTTGACAACGACCTGCCGCAGTTTGTTTTCAATCGCGACCGCCAGTCCGGCAACATGCTCGCCTTGTTTATGAAGCGGGACTGGAGCGTCTTTCAACGCATGGAAACTCCCGTGACTTATTTTTACACCGATCGCATTCGACAGGCGCGCGTCCGGGTCGGTTTTCCAACGGGACTGTTGACCGAGTTCTACCCGCCCGTCGAGACAATGAAACCCAACAGGGGCGTTGCGAATAAAAAACAAATGCGAGACTCAGAGCTTGATTGGGGAGATGTGTGGTTGATTCCTGAAGACAAAATCAGACTGGATGCCGGCGACCAGAAAATAGAACGACAATTGCAAGAAAGTCTCGTCAGGCGCTTGCTTCCGCAAGACACGAGGATCAATTACTTTGGGAAACCCAAAGAGAATCACTACGCCTACGCGCGAGAAACTGATTCCGCACTGGTTTACGTTCAACGCAAATTGGCGTCGAAAACGCGTCCGAACGCTCCGAACGGCGATTTTTTCGAGAAATTCTTGTTCTATCGCGGCATTGGCAACTTTGATCTGCCATTGAAGTTGACAGCCCACAGCGATGGCCGTTTCGAATTGTTCAACGGCGCCGAGCAGCCGATTACCTCGCTATTCCTGGTAACGGTCGACGGTGACAGTATCCGTTTCACAAAGCACGACAAAATTGATCCGGGCCAGCGGATAAATCTCGTGCAGTCGGACAGAACATCAACGGTCGACGCGTTGTCCGAGTCCGTCGTCGAATCGCTAATCGCCGAGAAGTTGTACGAGAAAGAAGCCCGCGCGATGGTGAAGACGTGGAAAACGTCATGGTTCGGAGAACAAGGCACGCGGCTGTTCTACATGTTACCGCAACAAGTCACGGATGAACTATTGCCGCTGAAAGTCGAGCCGACTCCGGACGAAACGGTGCGGGTGTTGGTCGGCCGGCTGGAAATCATGACTCCGGAAGAGGAAACGCGGGTCATCAATCTCGTTCGCCAGAGTGCCAAGTCGCGGCGCCAATTGAAGTCCAAGCTCGCCGCAAACATTCCGGGAACGCCGGGAGCGGTAGGGCCTCCGGGCGGCGCCGCGGCACAATATGTGTTTCCCGCCGCAATCAGAAAAATGGGACGTCTCGCCGAACCGGCCCTCGTTCGGATTAGACTCATTTGCAAAGATAACGTCGTTCGCAACGAGGCCGCGATCTTGTTGTTGGAAGTGCAAGCGCGAATCAAACAGCAACAGCTCACGAAATCGGCAAAGAATCGTGGGCTGACACTTTCAGCGCGGGCTGATTGATGTGCAGGAACCATCGGTTGATAACGACATGACGAGAGAACCAATGTGTTTGCAAAAGGCGTCGACCGAAAAAACTCTTCAGGCCGATTGGAAGCCGGTCGGAAAATTGTCCCGGCTTTGATTTGCCGAAATGTTCCGTGAGTCGTTTTGGGTATTCATCGACAACCTCGTTGATGTTGCCGCCCCGCGCGTTCATGATCAACTCGGCCGCGATCAGCGCCGAGTCGATCGCGGGACGAATGCCTTCACCGCTTTGAGGATAAGCAAGACCGGCGGAATCACCGATCAGCAGGATTCCGTCGTCCGCCAGCTTTTGTTTCGTCTTGCCGTACAATCGGTAGGCATGTCCCTTGAACCGTTCGGGGACGTCGTCAGGGACTCGCCGCTCCTCTTTCAGCCGATTGGCGAATGACCGAACGTGGTCGGAGAGCCGGTTTTCGTTCTCGCGGCCGAGTCCGATGTTCAGAACGTTCTGCTTGCGAAAACACCACGCATAACCTTTCAAGTCGCCGCAGAAAAACAATTCCGGGATCTCGGGATCGATGCGGCAGTCCTCGGCCTGTTGCGGCGTCATCTCGAACTCGATCTCTTGAGCGACAACGACGGGTTGATTTGAATCGTCAGCGTTTCCCAGGAATCGCGAGATTGGACAAAAATGACCTCCCGCACCAATGACGAGAGGTGTCTCGATTGAACCATTCACCGTCCATGTTGCGTTGGTTCGCTCAATCTTCTTCAGCGGTTCACCAAGCCGTTGGCGGGCTC
>CAUZVF010001069.1:0-2842 GCA_963582955.1 Planctomycetota bacterium | reverse complement strand
TATTCATTCCGAATTATCAAGCTAGTTAGCGGGCTGGGAATGAGTTTCGTCTCGACCGCAAAAGGAACTCGAAGCTGGAGTAATGGCCATGCAGTCGATTTGAGCCGTCCGTTAGAGCAATCTAAGAAACTTGACGGCATCGCCAAAGTTCAGTTCGAAATCGTCAAGCTGCCCAATGAGAATCGCTTCCAAATCACCGGGACTGTTCACCCGATCGACGCATCCAACGACGAGTAGCTCGGGCCGATGGTTGGATCGTCGAACATAGCAAGGTACGATGAAGCGAGATTCAATTTGTTCGCTTTCTTCGTAACCCAGTTGATCGACGGCCATGCAAAACATCCTGCGAGATCTTGAAGACGTCATTCGGAGCCAAAAACCCGTCGCCTATACCGCGTTGGTGGAGACTCGCGGTTCGACGCCGCAAAAGGCCGGGGCTGCGATGTTGGTCTATCCCGACGGCTCGCAATCCGGAACGTTGGGCGGCGGATGTGTCGAGGCCGAAGTCAAACGCAAAGCGTTGCGGATTCTGGATGACGGAGATGCCGAACTGCTCAGCTTCCAACTCGACAGCGATTATGGTTGGGATGACGGGTTGATTTGCGGCGGGCGCATGCAAATGCTCGTTGATCCGATTCGGCCTGGCGATGATGTTGCGTATTTCGACTCGTATCGCGAATTGCTGCGACTTGGCAACGGTTGCACGGAAGCGGTCGTCATCGACGAATCCAAAGCCGAAGGCGGTCACGTCGCGGACCGGTTCTTGTTCGACGCGAACGATCAGTTGGTCGCGTCGCGTTGCCGAGGAACAATGCCGCCGAAACTGCAACAGAATCTGAGCCCAATTTCAGAGCGTCGTCGGCCGTATGTTGCCGACGGAGTTTCCTATTTGGCGCAATTGCAACGTTGCCGGTTGGTGATCGTCGGCGCGGGCCATGTCGGGCAGAGAGTCGCCGCGCTGGCGGCGGACGTCGACTTTGATGTCTGGATCGTCGATGATCGCCAGCAATACTGCAATCAGGAACGGTTTCCTTGTGCCAAGCGGCTGATCGTCGGCGACATCGATTCGGCACTCAGTGGCCTCGACGTTGACTCGAACACATTTTGCATCATCGTCACTCGCGGACACAACCACGACGAAGAAGCTCTGTACCATCTGGCCGAAACCACGGCGCGATACGTCGGCATGATCGGCAGCCGGCGAAAAATCAAAATGATCTTCGAAGATCTGTTGAATGAGGGAATTTCGCGGGAAGCTCTTTCGAAGGTGAAAGCTCCGTTGGGATTCGACATCGGATCGCAGACCGTGCCTGAAATCGCCGTCAGTATCGTGGCTGAGCTTGTGGCCCATCGAAATCTTGGCGGAACAGCCGAGACGATTCGTCAAGCGAGCCTGATCGACGAAATCAACCAGAAAGTGTGAATGAGTAGCCCTCCGTTTCCAAACTTGAATATTGTGCAAGATTCTCTTCACGATTGGCTCTTAGTTTAACGGCGAGCCGCAGGCAACTGCGTTTCGTAGCGCAAATCTGATACCAAACTCGCAGTCGCCTGCGGCTTGCCGTTAAACCAGGAAGCCACACTTACCCGAGGATGTAGGAAGACGAAAATGTTAAACCGCCGTCAATTCGCTGCGACGTCCGCCGTGGTTGCAGCTCGTTTGGTTCTACCGGGGCTCTATGCAGCCGAAACAAAATCTAAGCGAGCATCCAAATACATCGACGTTCACACTCACATTGGCACCTATACCAACGGCAACAAAGAGTTGACAGTCGCGGATTTGCTGAAGTGGATGGACGCACATGACGTCGAGAAAGCCGTCGTGCTGCCGTTGGTGTCTCCCGAATCGACGACCTACATCCAACTGCCCGATGTCGCCATCAAAGCCGCGAAACAGTATCCCGACCGGCTGATCGCCTTCTGTTCGATCGACCCACGATCGATCATTCGCGGCGGCGTTAAAGGGCTTGTCGACATCATTCAGAAATACGTCGATCAAGGAGCGAAAGGATTCGGCGAACACAAGGTCGGATTAATGTTCGACGACCCCTTGATGATGCGGGTCTACGAGGCGTGCCAGGAAGTCGGCATCCCGTTGCTGTTTCACATCGATTCCGTCCGTGGAAAGGATGAGCCTGGGCTACCGCACCTTGAGAATGCCATTCGGTCATTTCCCAAATTGAACTTCATCGGACACGGCCCCGGTTGGTGGGCATCGATTTCAGGCGACGTCAAGACCCAAAAAGACCTGCACAGTTACCCCAAAGGTCCGGTTGCCGCCGGTGGGGCGATCGACCGCATGATGGACAAATACAAAAACATCTACGGAGACCTCTCGGCGGGGTCCGGTAACAATTCGATCGCCCGCGACAAAGAGTTCGGCCGCAAGTTCATGATCCGCCGGCAAGACCGGCTGTTGTTCGGGACCGATTATCTGCAACCGGGCCAGCCAGTGCCTCAGTTCGAGAATTTTGACAGCATTGATCTGCCGAAGGACGTGCAGGACAAGATCTTCAAGAAGAATGCCGAACGACTCTTGAAACTGAGTTGAGTTGATGAGTGCATCGCCGCCGTTTGGGTTATTGCTGATTTCGGGCTCGCAGACGCATCAGGAAAACTATGCGCGCGCGTTCGCTGCCGATCCTCGTTGCCGATTAATCGGGCTAACGGATGAATCGGAAGTTTCGGATCGCCGTCGAATACTGAACAAACAGCTCGCAGCGGAATTGGACGTCCCGCTTCTTGAAGATCTGGATGCCGCCATTTCTCGCGACGATGTCGATCTGGTCTGCGTGTGTCCCGATCCCGAACGCCGTGGACGCATCGCGGCAAAGTGTGCCCG
>CAUZVF010001068.1:0-2846 GCA_963582955.1 Planctomycetota bacterium | reverse complement strand
CCCGAATTATTCGTAACCCGAAGCGTAAGCGAGGAATTCAACATGTTTCCTCGCTGACGCTTCGGGTTACGATCAACTCCGATTTTGCGCGGTGTTTTGAGTAAGATAGTCGCAACTCCTTTTGGCCACAAGCTTTGCATCATATTTGCGTTGTTTCGTGAATAATCCGGGCTCAGCACCTTTCTCAAGTAGACCAAATAGATCAGATATCCGGCGGCACCAGTAAACAGCGTGAGCGAGACGAGTGGCGTTTGAATGATTCCCCAAAACCCCGGCGGCGTCACCGGCCGAAAGCGGAATTCGACCGTGCCCCAACTCTTGCTATTGGCCGACACCGGGACGAACATCTGAGTTTCCGTCGAAAGCTTGCCGGACTCCGGCTTCCAGTTCTTCTCGTGATCCCCCACCTGAATCAGGACATCTCCGCTATCGCGCCGGACTCCGATCGACAGAATGTCTTCGTTGCGATTGGCGATCACATGAAGACTGGCTTCCATCGCTGTCAGGTCACCGCGTTGTGCCAATAACGAGAAATTGATCGCGACGGCCTCGCACAGATTGCTGCGCCCTTTCATCACCTCGTCACGGCTTTCGGGGATCAATCCCACCATCGAACCTGTCAGCAAAACGGTGACCGTTAGACTGGCAAGGCTAATGGCGATCCGTGTTGTCTCCGACAATTTGTTCATTCGAAAACCTACGCCCGCGATGACGCTACGCCATTGGGTCAATGCGTCTCATCGATGTCCCGATTTGATTGATTCGATTTGTTTTGCGGCGGACCGGATGCGACAGCGTGTGTGGACTTTGATTCACGCTACGGAATACTGGCGTGTTGGGATTGCCGCTAGACAAAAAGTTAGCTGCTTAACGCCCCTCGATATGGCCGAAAGCTGGAATCTCACATCAAATATATGGCTCGTTCAAAAAAAATGTCCCATTTCGGAAAAGGCCACACTAGCCCGACGCGCTAGCAAGGGACTGCGTTTTGCGGAGTTTCCGCTGTGTCTCCCTCGCTGGCGCGTCGGGCTAGTGTGCGACATTTTTTTTCGAACGAGCCATAGCTCGCATTCACCAAGGCAATGCGGCCTCGCTCATTTGGTGGCGGGAACGAAGTGCGGGTTAATAACTCTCGGCCGATTTTACGAGTTACGTGGAAAGAGAATTACTCAACGAGTTGTGGAACTGACAGGGGCGACTGCATCGGCCGTTACGCCAGAAATCTCAGCCGTTTCCGGCGTGTCGTTGCGTGAGATTCGCCTCAGCGCCGTTGAGAATTCGGACGATTTGAGGCCGTGATGTTGACGGAAGTCAACAAAGGCAACGAAGAGTTCGTTGATTAGAGCCCACTCACGTGGTTGTCAGGCAGCGCCGCGGAAAGATGATGGTCGGAGAATTGGGAATCACGAGTTGATCGCGACCGCTCAATTTTTCCAACCGAAATACTCGAACAAGCTCGGCAGCACACTGGCCCCGAATGCACCAAACATGAACGAAATCAGCAGAGACACCCACGTTAGCGTTGACGCGCCGAAATGCGGGCGGTGTTCGATGACCTGATCCAACTTTTCGCGAATCGCTTGCTCGTCCGGGTCGGTGAATTGCTGAATCTGGCGAAAGGCGGTGTGGGATAGAAAGCTGCAACCGATCGAAAACCCATCACTAACGGCATGCTGCCAATGTGGCCGAACTGGTATCCGAACGGGATCATGTTCCTCGGAGTACAGTTCCACCATCAATCGTTCGCCAAGTTTCATCAACTGCGGCGAGAACAATCGCAGGCCACTGAATGAATAGTCTTCGATCAAGACAGACGTGGTTGCAGCGGATTCCAATTCCTGGCGAACATGAGCCTCCAGGGAAATGCGAGTGCGTTCGTCACGCCGCCGGTCCAACTGGCCCGTGCTGACGAGTTTTTCAAGAATGTCGTCTGGCAAATCCACCGAAAACGAACATCCGTGATACCACTGCGAAGTTCCGCTTGGTTGCGACCAGCGGATGACGGCCGTCATTTGGAAGTCAACACCCACTTTGGGTGCCAACACTTGCAGACTGATTGGTTCATCAGCCTTCAACTGTCTTTCCAACGAAATCCGGGCTCCACTGCGTGAGAGGTCGTAAAGTTGGCCCGTCGATGCTGATGTGTCGGTACCGTCGGCCGCGGCCACATTGACCAAAATATCACCAATCGACGACACACAGAATCGAGGTTGGCTGCTCGACAGATTTCGCTCGGTGTTGCTATGGTGCGACCGCACGACCAAAGTGTTGCGCACGCGTGCGGATAGTTCGGTGTAATCGATCGGTTTGGTCAGAAAGTCGGCTGCTCCTAATTCGAATGCCGCCCGTTTCAATTCGTGATCGGCGTCAGCCGTAAGAAACAATACGGGAATGGGCCCCAACTTCACGTCCTCACGAATTTCTCTGAGGATCTCAAGGCCGTGGATGCCGGGCATTTGCAAATCGAGTATGACAGCATCGGGATGGCCGAACCGAATTTGATCCATCGCACTGGCGGGTTCGGTAATTCCGATGACGTTGTTGTGCCCTTCGTCGGTCAGGAATGCCACGATCAACTCAACAACCGCCGGCTCATCGTCAATGACAAAGATGCGGGCATCGCGGATAACGGGGCAGAGAGTTGTTCGAGGGATCTCGAAGAAAGTCGCGTCGGGTTCAATAATCGTGGAGTCGCACAGAATTGGGTCTTCGCCGCCGATCACTGGCTGTACAGTATCGTCTCTCGTCGGATCCTCGACGACAATCGTGTCTGAAATCTGGGAATTGGGATCCGTCATTTTGATCCTACGTGTCCACGATGCACGCCCGCGAAGCCCACCGTCCGT
>CAUZVF010001067.1:0-2848 GCA_963582955.1 Planctomycetota bacterium | reverse complement strand
AATGAAGAAGAATTCCCGCGATTTTGTCTGAGATGACGTGGTGGCATGGATAAAAGGATACAGCGGCACAAGCTGCCCTTCTTGCAACTCAATGTACAAATCGCCTTTCCGCAGATTCTGAGAAAAGACGGCATTTTCAGTCTCGAACCCGGGATGATCACCCATGCGAATTAGTGACAGCACGTCGGATCCCTGTCCGCGCCGCCGGGGATTGACATCCTGAATCAGCCGAATTTTGTGCCGTGACAAGAATGAAAGCTTCTGCAAGGCATTCAGCAACAACGAGCCCATCGACTTACTCGCGGCTTGGAATTCCGATTCGATCGATGGGCCACGGTCGTGCTTAAAATCATTCTTGGCACGAATTAAATCACGAACCGTTTTGCCAAAGCCTTTTGATTCGTTACTCAGTTCCAGGCCCGCCAGATCGGCAGCCAGCCGGTCGTCGGACTGTCCGAGTTGGCTCGTGGCATGACTTGCCAGCATTAACCAATTGCCGGGTGAAATGCCGCCCTGCCAACAACTCAATGCCGTGCCTTCGATCTGTTCGTTGATCCGTTGCAACTGGCCGTCTTCCAACAATGTCAATGAAACGCTCGCGACGAAAACAATGACGTTTTCGGCAATTCGTAATTGTTCCTTATACAATTCGGCTTTTGTGGTAATTCCCGTCAGCAGACGAAATCCATACGCCAGCGGATAAGGCAACGACTGCGCCAGCACTCGAGTGGCCAACGCCGTCATGTCCATGCCCTCCGCCGGTCCTTCGGTCATCGTGTGGTCGGATGTGAATTCCGATTCGTCGTCGTCTTGCACGGCACTCGGCTTGATTTCGATCTTTGTCTGTCCAACCGTCATTCGAATTGGAGTCGGCAGCATCCGAGAATCGCCTTGTTCTATTTTTCGGCCGCCCAGCAGTACGATGACCTGACGGCCCACATTTTCAATTGTGACCTTTCCGTTGTCTTCTTCCTGAATGACTAATTGCTCACGAGAGATGAATTTATCGTCGATCGCAAATGCCTGCACGTCGTTACGGTCCTTGCGACCGAAGTAAAGTGGCCCGTCGGAAAGCGTAAGCTTGCGCCGTTGCGTCGCATTCGTAACCGTGATCTGTAGCATAGCGAGGGGCCGTTCATTGTGTTTGGCAACGGCGAGCGCGTGGGAGGAACGACCGCTAGAATTAGCGACAATTTCTTCGGCAACCGATATGTTATTTTGCCAGAGACTCACAAGTCAGTCGACTCTGTCCGGCAGCATCGGTTGGAAAGAAGATTGGTTCTTCAGCGCGGTTGGCCTCGCGTGCATCTCCCCGGAAACATCCATTCTGTAGTCCAATGACGGGGAATTCAACTCAATCCACGCTAGCCATCGTATAAGTAACTCTTCACACGGTATATTACGCTCGGCACGGTCGAATCTTGAGGATGGGCCGCGAGGTCTCTTGTTCATCAAGGAGGGAACAAATTGAAATTCTTGCACGCGGCTGATGTTCATCTTGATAGTCCATTGAAAGGGCTGGAACGTTACGAAGGCGCCCCGGTTGATGAGATCCGCAGCGCGACTCGCCGGGCGCTCGAGAATCTGGTCGAACTGGCGATTGACCAACAAGTGGATTTCGTGCTGATTGCCGGCGACGTTTACGACGGTGACTGGAAAGACCACAACACGGGTCTGTTCTTCGTCAGACAAATGACGCAGCTTCGTGAGGCGGGAATCCCGGTCATTATGATCCGTGGCAACCACGACGCCGAAAGCAAGATGACCAAGTCGCTAAAGCTGCCGGATAACGTCGAGACGTTGTCTCACCGGCGTCCAGAAACGGCCCGCACCAGGAAGCTCGGCGAATTGGGTGTCGCCATCCACGGCCGCAGTTACGCGAAACCTGCTGAACTCGACAACATGGTGATGGAATACCCGGAGGCCGTGCCGGGATTGTTCAACATCGGTTTGCTGCACACGTCGTTGATCGGAGCCGAGCGGCATGAACCGTACGCTCCGTGCACTGTCAGCGATTTGCAGTCGAAGGGATACGACTATTGGGCATTGGGCCACATTCACAAACGTGAGAGCGTCTCTGACAATCCACACATCGTCTTTTCCGGCAACATTCAAGGCCGGCACATCGGCGAAACCGGTGAGAAAGGATGCGTGATTGTCAATGTTGACGATCGCCACGGAATTCGCGCCGAGTTCGAACCGCTCGATGTATTTCGATGGGAAACGTGTGATGTCGATGCGAGTGGCGCGGAAAACGGTGAGGCGGTGCTTGAACGATTCTCGGATCGGCTCATGCAACTTGTCGAAGCAGCCGGTGGCCGGTCGGTGGCCATGCGAGTTGAAATTAAGGGCGCTTGCCGGGCTCACCAAGAATTGTTGGCTGATCCTGTCGAATGGACCAACCAGATTCGCGGAGCCGCTCTCGATCGCGCACCCGGTGTCGCGTGGATCGAAAAAGTCAAGTTCCGCACGCTTCCGGCCCATGATGTCAACGAGATTCTGACAACGGACGGAGCCTTCGGAGAGTTACTTGAATTCTTGCGTTCAGCGCGAAACGACGAGACAGTTCTGCAGCGATTCAGCGTGGAATTGGCGGATCTGCGGTCGAAGCTGCCCGACGAATTGACAAAGGGCGACGACGCTTTGGGCTTGAACGACCCTGACTGGCTCGGCGATGTACTGTCGGAAGTCGAACCACTCTTGCGAGGAAGAATGTCGACGCAGGAGGCAGGACGATGAAACTACTTCGCCTTGACTTGCATGCTTTTGGACCATTCACCGACGTGGGCCTCGACCTGTCTGCGGGAAACGAGGGGCTGCACATCATCCACGGTCCCAACGAGGCTGG
>CAUZVF010001066.1:0-2848 GCA_963582955.1 Planctomycetota bacterium | reverse complement strand
CCCGCCGCCCAATGCGAACGCTTGCAACGCGTCAGTCCAGACGACGGCTTTCACGCCACCCAACGCGGTATAGAAAGTCGCAAACAGGCCGACTCCAATCAGCAACCCGCTCACTTGCGGTTCATTCAAATCCAAGACCACTTGCAGAATCTTGCCGACGGCAACCAACAAGTTTCCGATCCAGCCGATGTTGTATAGCATAAACAGCAGGCTGGCCGTCAGACGCACACGCCTATCGAATCGCCGTTCCAAATACTCATACGCACTGGTCAGTTTCAGCCGATGGTAGAGTGGCACGAATAGCCAAGCGACAATCGGCGAAACGACCAAGGGAATAAAAAAGATGGCAAGTAACAGGTGGTAGTCGTCATACGCAGCTTCGCGCGGCAGGCCGACGAATGACAACGAACTAAACGTTCCGGCGAAGAGCGACAATCCGATCGGAAACCAATGCATCGTCCGGCCGCCAACGAAGTAATCCTCGTTGTCGTGTTGCTGTCGAGAGAACCAAACACCTAGCGCGAGCACGATCAGCAAGTAACTGATACAGATTGTCCAATCGAGGCCGCTCAGAGTCGTCGTCACTCAATCCGCCTTTCTGGTTTCAGCCGATTACGACTTGGCCTCTAGGCCGCGCAACTCGGCGAGTCCGTTTGTCAGCCCGTCAATGCCGAGATGCACCAAAGTGCCGATGTTGATGAAACGATAACCCTGCTCGTAGGCGCGACGCGATTGTTCGAGCGTATTAAACGTGATGCCGGCTGGTTTGCCGTGTTCGGAAACACGTTTGGGAAACTCTGCCAGGAAATCCTGCAATTTGGGGTTTGCGAATTGCCCGATGATCCCCATCGATGCTGACAGATCGGCGGGCCCGGCAAAGACGACGTCAACACCGTCGACGGCTGCAATCTCGCCAAGGTTTTCGATGCCCCGCGGAGTTTCGATTTGCACGATCACGCAAGTCTCTGCGTTCGCCGCCGGCAAGTAGTCATCCCAAGTGACATCCATCTGCGTCGTCCATGTGGGCGTGATACCGCGTGAGCCCTCCGGGGGATACTTGGCAAATTCCACCGCACGCTTCGCCTCATCGGCCGTGTTGACTTGTGGCACCATAATCGTGTTGGCACCGATGTCGAGTGCTTTCTTGATCCAAATGGCATCGAGACCCGGCACACGGATCATCGGTACAACGCCGGCTTGACGGCAAATGATCGGAATCCATCGCACCTCGTGTGGGCCGTAGGGCCGGTGTTCCAGATCGATCCAAACAAAATCAACATCACAGTTGACAGTCAGTTTGGCAACAAATTCCGAGGCATCGGGAATTGCGGCCCCCCAAGCAGCGCGGCCAGCGGACAAGAGTTTCTTAACGCGATTCTCGAACATTGATAGCTCCGGATGTTTGGACGAATTAATGGACGGTAAACGTCACAAAACGGTAGTATCGGCTCCCGTTTATTTTTAGGCGAGCGGCGGATGAGAATTTATCGTCAGGAACCGGACGCTAGCGCGTCTCGGCTGATGAAATCAGACGATGGGCGCTAGCCCAATGGCACTCACTTTACCCTCCCCTTGGGAGGGTTGATCGAAGTCAATCGTCTTGCGTCAAATTGCAACGCTCGTCCCTCCCCGCTCGTCCCTCGCGACCCTCCCAAAGGAGGGTGACATCTAACGTGAGTGCCATTGGGCGCTAGCCCACGGTTCTCAAGCGGTAGGTTTTCATCCGCCGCTCGCCTTATGGACAAAGCATCCGTGCTACGGGAATCCGTCAACGTGATTCTCAATATGCGTCACGCAACGAAGCCTCCATGATGGCAAGTCGGTAATCAATTGGGAAATGACCATCCACTGGACCGTGTGCGGCTAAGTTCCGTGGCGAGGCTTGAGAACGACAATTGAATATGGACCGTAACGGCCAAACGCCTTACCGTTCCCGCGAGCTTTGGTACCGTTGAATGAGCAAATGATGTCGCTGGATGCGCAGGAATTCAGAACACTTACGTGGTTTGGCCACGTAAATTCTTGCGAATCCAGCTATGACATTCTGCATTGTTAATCGGTATTGCCACTGGTTTCCTGCTTAACGGTCGCCTTGGCGACGACCTCGGATCGGTTGTCGGACGACCTTGTCGGTGGTAACAATGCCAAGTTCGACATCATGTATTTCAACGACAGTCGTTCAACTCAAAAACAATTCAAGCCGCGAGTTTCTACAATGACGAACAACTTCCGATCTCGACTAATAAACGGCGACAAGCTGTTGGGCACGATGGTCACGCTGGCGACTCCCTCCACGGCCGAGATTTTGGCCGACGTCGGCTTTGACTGGTTGTTTGTCGATGGAGAACACGGCCCGTTGGAAACCGCCGACGTGCTGAGTATTCTTCAGGCGGTTGGTGATCGCGTGCCGTGCATCGTTCGAGTGCCCGCGGCCGAGGAAGTGCCGATCAAGAAAATGTTGGACTTAGGAGCCACGGGCATCATCGCCCCGCAAGTCAACTCGGCCGAACAGGCGGCCGACGTCGTTCGGTTTGCCCGGTACGCCCCGGAAGGCTCACGCGGCGTGGGGCTGGCTCGGGCACACGGTTATGGCATGCGGTTTACCGACTATGTCGAATCGGCGAACCAGCAAGTGGCCGTCATCGTCCAAGCCGAACACGCTGACGCGGTCGAAAACATTGAAGACATCGTCAAGGTCCCCGGAATCGACGCGGTGTTGCTGGGTCCTTACGACCTTGCCGCCAGCCTGGGGAAGATGGGACAGGTCGACGATGCCGCCGTCACCGACGCCATCGAACACGTGACAACCACCTGTCTCGCCGCCAACATTCCTCTGGGCATGTTCGGC
>CAUZVF010001065.1:0-2852 GCA_963582955.1 Planctomycetota bacterium | reverse complement strand
AATTGAGCGACGCAAAATACGTGAAGTTACCAAAGAGTATTCGAGAAGATGTGAAGATAGCGATTCGAACTGACCCGAAAGATCGTGATGCCAAGCAGAAAGAGCTGGCCGAAAAATACCACGCTTCCTTGGCGGTTTCGGCGGCTGAAGTGGCGAAGGCTCTCGATGAACACGGACGCAAACGGATTGCCAAGCTTCGTGCCGACATCGCAACCGCCAAGGCAAAGAAGAAGACTTGGGGCACAATTCAAGCGGTCTATGACGTCGGCCGTCCGCCGGATACCTACCTTTTGAGTCGCGGCGAGTTTTCTAATCCGAGTTATGAAGTCGTTCCTGGCGTTTTTCGTGTTCTCGATAGAGAGGGTGCCGAATCGTACTTTCGTCCTGACAATTTACGATACTCGAGCGGAAGGCGGCTGGCGCTCGCCAAATGGATGACGAATCGCGATAGCCCGGCGGCGGGTTTGTTGGCTCGTGTTATCGTTAACCGCGTTTGGCAACAACTGTTCGGCCGCGGCATCGTCAAATCGTCCGACAATTTCGGAAACGCCGGATCGGAACCGACGCATCCGAAGTTGCTCGATTGGTTGGCCATCGAGTTCGTCGAGCGTGGCTGGAGCTATAAGTCATTGATTCGATTGATTGTTTCCTCGCGCGTCTATCAACAGGATTCCAAGCGGATGCCGAACGATGGAGCGCGAAACGCGGATCCTAGGAAGATCGATCCGGCGAATGAGCTGCTTTGGAAAATGCCGTTGCGCCAACTTGAATCCGAAGCCATCCGTGATTCGATCCTTGCAGTGTCAGGCAAACTGGATCGCACGATCGGTGGACCACCGGTCTTAACGAAACCCCGTCCCGACGGATTTGTCGTTATTCAAACAAACGAACCGAACTCACGGACGCGACGCAGCATGTATTTATTGCAACGGCGGCGATATCACGAATCGTTGCTCGAATCCTTCGGCCAGCCAGAATTGACAACCAATTGCACACATCGAACACCGTCGGCGGTCGTCAGCCAATCATTAACGTTGATGAACGATAAGTTTTTGTTCGAGCACTCGGCGCACTTTGCGAAACGTGTGATCGCGAATGTGAAGGAGGAAGATCGACGGCTTCGAATCGAACGCGCATTCGAACTCGCGTATTGCCGACGGCCGTCATCCGAGGAACATGACTGGTCGCTTGAGTTTCTCGAACGACAACGGCACCGCTATCGTCAAAGAGAAACAACATCGACGACCGCGGACGAGGAAGCGTGGCGGCATTTGTGCCACATGTTGCTGTGCGCTAACGAGTTCCTTTACGTCCATTAAACCCCAGTGAGCTCATTTCATGTTGTCCGCAACGACTAGCCGCCGACAAGTTTTGCAAGCAGCGGGAATGGGATTCGGAGCATGCGCGCTGCATTGGATGCTCTGTGGCGAGAGACGAGCAGTAGCGCGTGATTCCACGCCATTCGGCCCAAGGACGACGCATTTTCCGCCGCGAGCAAAATCGGTCATCATGCTTGTCCAGAATGGCGGGCCAAGCCAAATGGACTTATTCGATCCGAAACCTCAATTGGCCAAATTCGACGGAACGGTTCATGCGGAAAAGGTCGAGATGTTTCAGCCAGGAAGCGAAAAGAACCGCTTGCTGGACTCACCGTGGACATTTTCCAAACACGGTGTATGCGGAATGGATTTTTCTAACGCACTGCCGCACACGGCAACGGTTGCGGACGACTTGTGCATGATTCGTTCGATGCAATCCGAGCATAATAATCACACCGAGGCATTGGTGATGATCACGAGTGCGAAGATCTTTCCGGGTCGACCGACGCTTGGCTCATGGATCAGCTACGGGCTCGGTTCCGAAAACCAGAATCTTCCGTCGTATGTCGTGTTGCGCGATCCCAAGGGATATCCAAGCACGGGTTCCACACTGTGGCACAACGGTTGGTTGCCTGCGATGCATCGTGGAACAGAGTTGCGAACGGTTGGTCCGCCGCTGTTAAACCTCCGGCCATCCAAAGATCTCGCTGACGGCGCGAGGCTGGCAGATCGTGGTTTTTTGGCCAAGCTTAACCGCCGCCACTTCGAGGCGTACCCGGATGAACCGTTGCTTGAGGCTCGTATTCAAAACTACGAGCTGGCCGCGCGCTTGCAACTTGAAGCCAACGATGTATTAGATCTCTCATCCGAAACATCAGCCACGCTCAAAATGTACGGGGGCGACGTCAAGGACACGTCGAGTTATGCCGCGCGGATGCTCATGGCCAGACGCCTTGTCGAACGTGGAGTTCGTTTCGTGCAAGTGTTTTTGAACGGTGCACCATGGGATAGCCACGCCAACGTCGATGATGAAATCAAGAAGATCGCCCCGGTTACCGATCAGCCGACAGCCGCGTTGATCAAGGACCTGAAGCAGCGCGGGCTGCTTGACGAGACGATTGTGTTGTGGACTGGCGAGTTTGGTCGTTTGCCAGTTTCGCAGAACGGCAAAGGCCGGGATCACAATCGCAACGCTTTCACAGCCCTGCTGGCTGGCGGAGGCTTCAAATCTGGAACTATTCACGGCGCTACGGACGAAGTCGGTTATCGGGCGGTCAAGGATGCCGTGAGTGTGCCTGATCTGTTTGCGACGGTCTTACATCAGCTGGGCCTCGATCACGATGAGTTGACCTACAATCATCACGGTCGGGATGAAACGTTGACCGATTCACCAGTCTCGGACGCAGCGGTCGTTCACGCTTTGCTTGATTCATGATTTCTTCTGTTTTTACCTCCGCGAAATCGTGACTCGCGGTATTACAAGGGCTTTCATCGTGATTTGCATCCGTCGTTTTGCTCTTTTGGCGACATCCG
>CAUZVF010001064.1:0-2857 GCA_963582955.1 Planctomycetota bacterium | reverse complement strand
GGAACAAAACACGACGATTGATACGAAACGAAGAAGCTCGCTTCTATCACTACAAAAAACGTAAACGCCTACCGCCAACAAGGATGAATCAAAAACGGTAGTT
This sequence comes from Planctomycetota bacterium, assembly GCA_963582955.1. GTDB lineage: Bacteria > Planctomycetota > Planctomycetia > Planctomycetales > Planctomycetaceae > CAUZVF01. The sequence continues at coordinate 2,754 of CAUZVF010001064.1, read as the reverse complement.
GAGACAGTAAAATTAGTTGGACAGTGCCACTTCGAGTTGACGAGCAAACGACATTCGATGTTGAGCGTGCGGAAATCCATGACTTCATAATCTGTAACAAGCATCGATTGGCCAGTCCTGCTCTGCGGCCGGAAATTCGTCGTGACAGGCTCTTCAATTCAGCGCGTCCACCTAATTGACCTTTTGGAGCTTGCGGCGATACAATCGGATGCTCGGTAAAATCCCATTTCAGTTCATTTCCCGTTCCACAATTTTGCATTTATCGCGTTAGTGGAACGTCAATTCCATCGAGGTCTTCACAATCGTGGCAGTCTTGAAAGTTCTTAAAGGGGCGAGCCCGGGCCAAATTGTCGAGATCGGTGGCGAGCGGATGATCTTGGGACGTCATCCGAATTGCGAGGTTGTGCTCGAGAACGGCGCGGTGAGCCGCCACCACGCGCAAATCCTGGCAAATCACGGCCTGTACTACATCGAGGATTTGCGCAGCCGCAATGGGACTCAGGTGAATGACTCGGACATCGCGAGTCGGTGTGAATTGAAAGATGCGGACACGATTACCGTCTGCGATTTCACTTTTCGGTTCTATCTGGAACCGCCCCCTGAAGACGATGATAGCGACACAGCCGACCTCGACGCCCGGCAAGATTCTAAACTGAGTTCGAAGTACATTGTCAAAAAAACGCACGAGGATCGCGTTGGTACGGCCACCGAGGACCTGTCCGACTCAAGCATTCGCGAAATCTCCGACATTGTGGCGCAAGGCGAGCGGTCTTCGATTATCAGCACGTTGGATTCGGGCTCGTCGTCCGACCTGCGGTTGGGCGTGCAGCCGGAAGTCAAGTTGCGTGCCGTCCTCGAGATCAGCCAAGTCTTGAGCCAGGTGCTGGATTACGATGAAGTCCTGAAGAAGATTCTCGACGCGTTGTTCAAGATTTTCTTTCAAGCCGACGAAGGCTTCATTATTCTGCGCGACGCCAAGAGCGAGAAACTGGCAATCCGTGCTTCGAAGACGCGAAGCCCGCAGGATCACGCGACACTGCCAATCAGCATGACGATTGTCAAGCAGTGCATGGACACGGGCGAAGCAATCCTGAGTGCCAACGCGTCCGAGGATTCGCAGTTTTCCAATAGCGAGAGTTTGCAGGAATTACGGATCCGCTCGATGATCTGCGCCCCGCTAACGGGAAAGACGGGCAAGACCCTGGGTGTGATCCAAATCACGACGGGAAATCTGCGGGCACAGTTTTCGCAAGACGACCTCGATCTGCTCAGCAGCGTGGCTTCTCAGGCCAGCCTCGCGATTGAAAACGCCGCGCTTCACCAAGCGGTCTTGCATCAGCGCGACCTCGAACGTGATCTCGAATTCGCGACACAAGTACAACTCGGTTTTTTGCCGAACGAGCGGCCTCGTTGTGAAACTTACGATTTTGCTGATTTCTACGAGGCAGCGCAGCGGGTCGGCGGCGATTATTTTGACTATGTCATCTTGCCCGATCATCGAATTGCGGTGACATTGGCCGACGTCGCCGGCAAAGGGGTTCCGGCGGCACTGCTGATGGCTCGAATGTACTCATCCGCTCGATACCACTTATTAACGAAACCCAGAGTCGCCGACGCAATGATCGGCCTGAACGCCGAAATCGCCACTAGCGGAATGGGACATCGTTTCATCACGTGTGTTATCGTGGTGATCGATCAAGTCAAGAACACCATCACCGTTGCCAATGCCGGACATCTGCCACCCATCCGCCGTCATCCCGATGGATCGGTAACGATTCTCGACCGGAAGACATCCAGCATGCCGCTCGGCATCGTGCCCACCCAGGAATTCCGTCAAACCGAATACGAAATCGAACTGGGTGAGACTTGGGTGTTGTACACCGATGGAATCACCGAAGCCATGACACAGGAAAAATCGCTTTATGGGATGGACCGGCTTGTGTCATTCATCGCAAATGGTCCTAACGATGTCGAGGCTCTCACAAAGGGAATTGTCGCCGACGTTGAGACGTTTTCCAAAGGACTGAACCAAAGCGACGACATGTGCCTTGTCTGTTTTCGTCGGCATTCCTAGAACTTCCTGATCGTCAATAGATCAGATTGCCGGCAATCAGCTCTTGGTTTTTGCACGTCTCAATCCTTTCAAGGACAGCCACGGACGGTGAAACTCGATTCCGTTTCAATTCTTGGAAAAAACGGCCGCATTGCGAAACGGCTGGACCGCTACGAATTCCGCGAACAGCAAATGCGGATGGCCGATGCCGTCGCCAATGCGATCGACGGCAAGCAGCATCTCTTGGTCGAGGCCGGCACGGGCGTCGGAAAGAGTTTCGCATACTTGGTCCCGGCAATTCTGGCGGCGGCATCCCGCCAAGAGAGTGGCGAGAAGCGGAAACCACTGATCGTCTCGACGCACACGATCAGCCTGCAGGAACAATTGGTCGACCGCGACATTCCATTTCTTAATGCTGTCATCCCGTTGGAATTCTCGGCGGTGTTGGCCAAAGGCCGCGCGAATTACATCAGCCTTCGGCGCATGAAAGGAGCCATCGAACGTTCCAATTCGATGTTCGCGCGGCCAGAAGAACTGAGCCAACTGGACGACGTCACGCGTTGGTCGGGTTCAACCGCCGACGGTAGTAAATCGGATCTGCCGTTTCGACCGCTGCCACAAGTTTGGGACGAAGTGCTCAGTGAACACGGCAATTGTCTGGGCAAGAATTGCCCCACTTACGAAGACTGTTTCTATTACCG
>CAUZVF010001063.1:0-2858 GCA_963582955.1 Planctomycetota bacterium | reverse complement strand
CAGCGACTCGCCTTTGAGGTATTTCTTCAAATCGGTCGACATCTCTTTGCCGGATGCATAGCGATCTTCAATCTTCTTCGACATCGCCTTCAGACAAATCGCTTCCAGACCCTTGTCGATTTCTTCACTCAGTTCCGACGGACTCGGCGGCGGTTGAAAGACGATGCGGCTCATCACCGATTCGATTGTGCCCTCGAACGGCAGCTTTCCGCACAACATTTGATACAGGATGACTCCCAGGCTGTAGATGTCGGTTGGTGGTCCGATCAGGTCCTGATCTCCTTCGACCTGTTCGGGCGACATATAGGCCGGGCTCCCCATAACGGCACCCGAATGAGTCAACCGGCTTTCACCCTCGCGCTCACGGCGAGCAAGCCCAAAGTCCATGATCACGGGTTCTTTCAACTCGTTGATCATGATGTTGGCCGGTTTCAGGTCGCGGTGAACGATGCCTTTGTGGTGAGCAAAATCCAGTGCCTGCGCCAGTTTGCGAATCAGCGTTGCGGTTTGACGAGCTGGCATCGGCTTGTCGGCCTTGGCATAGTCTGACAGCGGGTGACCATCGATGAACGCCATCGCAATGAAATGCTGTCCGTCGATCTCGCCGACGTCATACACCGGGCAGAGGTTCGGATGCTGCACAGTCGCCATCGCGCGGGCTTCGCGATAGAACCGGTCGAAAACTGCCTGCTCGTCGCTGTCATCAAAGAACGGCACCTTCAGCGCAACAAGCCGATCAAGCTGCGTATCATGAGCGCGATAAACGGCGCCCATCGCGCCGCGACCCAATTCTCCGATCACGCGGTACCGGCCGAATTTCTCGGGCATCTGCCGCTTCGTACGACTTCCACCCGGACCGATCGACGAACCCGTCGATCCATCAGTTGTTGGATCAGCATCGCCATCAAAATCCGCCCGCGGCTCGGCAGGCCGGCCGATCGTTGTGTTGTCGAATTCCTTGGCACTCTGATCGTCAGAATTTGCGGAATCTGTCATGCGCCGCCTTTAACTCAATTGGAAAGGTTCGCAAGTGTGATCAAGTCGTATTATGATGCAATCACAATCAATTGCCACGAGAAACATCTGTAGGAACTGTCAAGAATGCAATTGGATATGAGAATGCCTAGTGCTTTGTCAAACCTAAGAATTAGGGTTGATTGAATCAGCCACCACGCGCTAGCGTCCGGTTATCACAGTGAAACCGGGGGCCAGCGCCCAATGGCACTCACTTTAGACGTGGGATAGGCTTCCAGCCTGTCATTTCACTGGATTCTGACAGGCTGGAAGCCTATCCCACGGGGCCGACTGCTGCAAAGTGAGTGCCATTGGGCGTGAGCCCCAGGAACGGAACCGAAAAGCCGGCTCAACCCCCACGGGGGCGACAGCGACGGAATTGTTCGTATTGCTGTCGCCCCTCCGGGGCTGTCGAGAGAATTGCATTCGGATCCCTGGGGCTCACGTCCCAGGCTATCTGCCGCCGCTCTGCGGCTGAAACGCTGAACTTCAAAGAGTGCACCTTTAATGTGACACTTTTTTCCGAACATGCCATATTGTCGTATGATGTGCGAATCAGATACACTCAGCGAAAGCATCAGTCACCGCTTATGTTTGATGTCGGATTCAATCGATACGCATGAGAGACGAGTTCGGTAACGTCACTCAACTTCGAGAACGCCAATGTTCACAATCAGCGATAGCCGAGCGACAAGAAACTGTCAGCGGGTTTCGCGTCGCCAACTGCTGCAAGTTGGCACTCTGGGAGTGGGTGGTCTTTCGTTGCCGCAGATGTTGGCCGCGAAAGCTCGGGCCGCAACTGCCGGTCGGGCCGTCAAGGACAAAGCGATTGTCTTGTTGTTCTTGCAAGGTGGGCCATCGCACATTGAACTGTTCGATCCAAAGATGACGGCTCCGGTCGAATTTCGCAGTACGACCGGCGAGGTCGCGACAAGCATTCCTGGAATGACATTCGGCGGTACGTTTCCGCGGATGGCGGCGCTGGCCGATCGGCTAGCCGTGGTCCGTTCGTTTGCTTCGGGGAATGCCAGCCACACCTACCTCTCAGTCACCGGAGGCGGCAATCGGCTGAATGCGACGATGGGTTCAATCTACTCGCGTGTGACCGGCACGAATCATCCTGAAACCGGGATGCCGACGAATACGGTTATCCTTCCGGAGGCAATTCGCGACGACCTGAAGTTGCGCAAGAACTTTGAAACGAACGCGCTGCCAACTTTGATGACGGCTGGTGATCTGGGCAGCAACTTCGCCGCATTCAATCCGACCGGCGGCGGAGAATTGAAACAGAATCTAAAACTGCAAATCGAACGCAGCCGCCTGGACGACCGCCGGGCTTTGTTGCGGAACCTCGATCAGCTGAAACGGCAGGCCGACGTGACTGATCTGTTGAAGGATGCGGACGAGTTCCAACAACAAGCGTTCGACGTGTTGACTCGCGGCATCGGCAACGCCTTCGATCTGTCGAAAGAAGATCCGCGTACGATTCAACGGTACGACACCGGCAAACTGTTCCGCATGGAAGAATTGAACAAATACAACGACATGTACCGCTCGTCGAATCTGCTCGGTAAGCAAATGTTGCTGGCCCGGCGATTGTGCGAGGCTGGTTGTGGATTCGTAACGGTGGCCGATGCCGGATGGGATATGCACGGCAACCGAAACAGTCTGCCGCGACTGACGGGAATCGTACCGCTGGGACAACAGGTCGACCATGCGGTTGCCGCATTCTTGGAAGACATCGAAGAACGCGGGCTCAGCGACAAGATTCTGTTAATCATCACGGGAGAAATGGGCCGCACTCCGCGCATTAACGCTCGCGGTGGCCGCGACCACTACGGCGG
>CAUZVF010001062.1:0-2858 GCA_963582955.1 Planctomycetota bacterium | reverse complement strand
GGTCCAGGGCAACCGCCATATCACGTATCTCAACGGAGCACAGATGGTCGACTTCACGTATCCGGCGCCCGGTGCAACAGTCGGAGTGATCGCGTTCCAATTGCATTCCGGAGGTGAGGGCCGTATGCGGTTCAAAGATGTCTGGATTCGCGACCTGTCCAGCAAAATCGAAGAGCCGGCCGACGTGCAATAGGGTAGAGACACTGGGCCGGACTCTACAGTTTTGCCCACCGTGCCAGATCGCTCGTGGAGGACATTTGACGACACGGCCCATCCAGTGCCGTAATAGGGTCCATATTTGGCAATCCCAGAATTCGTACGAGTTTCTCGGACTTTCACGCACAGCAGCGGTCTTAATCGATTTCGGTCAGCAGTCATTCCAGGCTATTGGCTTTGCGAAACTCAGTTCGTGACCATCTGGATCTGTGATGTGGAAGAAACGCTCTCCCCATTCGGCGTCCTGTGGCAGGGTGTCGGGTTGCAATCCCTGACCGTGTGCGCGGTGGTAGAAGGCATCTACGTCAGACACGTAGAAAACTACCCGGCCCCACCACGACCATTCTCGGTCCATCGTTTGAGCAATCAAATTCAGATAACCGGATCCGGCAGCCAGACTAGTGAATGAAGAGCGCTCGCCTCCATATCGAAGCACGAAACCAAGGTCCTTATAAAACCGGACGGCTCGTACCATGTCGTGAGTCGCGAGGCTGACGGCACTGATCGACTGAATCATGGCCGATTTAATTGGTGTGTGATCGTCCGCCTGTTTGGCAGTCATTCCGGTTCTCCCATCCGTATTCATCCTGAGACGCTTTTCATGTCTAATCAAGCCAGGATGCCACGACTCCGCTTGGCACACAAGCAACCCACGTGAGCGATTGCACCTCTCGCGATTTCGGGTCGCCACAATACAATTAAAGCCAGCACGATCAGCTCGAAGCACCGCACCCAGTGATCACGGCGCCGGATGTGCGCCAGCTCGTGAGCCAGAACCGATCGGGTTTGTTCACGGCTGAGTTCCGCTAACAGGCGCGACGGAAGCAGCACAAGCTGTTTCGAGCCGCCAATCGACACTAGTGGGCAAACAAGAGCATCGGTGACGCGAAGAGCCGGGCAGCTCGCCAATCCGATCTGCCGAGACATCTGTTTCGCATCGTCAATCAACGTCGTGTCAGGCGCTCGCGCTGCGGCAATGACGCGCAGAAGCCGCTGGTGTCTGCGAAAAGCCACACAGGTCAGAACCAATGTTCCCACGCCCGATAGGACAAGTAGCCATTCTGACCAATGTGAAAGAAACAACTGCCAGAAAGCCAACGCGGACGTAGTCGGCTGCCTTGCTTGAGTTGCCGATCTCGCCGCGTCATCGGATTCTGATGGTTCGGAGATGGACCGGTGGATGCAACACTTCTTGTGGGCGAATTGCGATGGGCTTGCGACTCTTATGAAAAGATGCAAGCCGTCGCCGACGAGCAGGCTGACGATCGAATGAAGTTCATTCGAAAAATGCACCTCAACCGGTTGCTTCCTGAAACGAAGCAGGTCTTCGAAAAGTCATATGGATCGTTGCGGGAACGCTCACAGAACGATCCACAGCGCACCGACGAAATCGCTCAGGTCATTCAGGCGGCACAGAAGACAACTCAGAAAGTCGTCAAATTGATTTGGGAAACTCATTCGCCAATCGGGCGGCGGCGGAATCGGTCGGCGCGAAACAAAAAGACGCGAATGCGAATTGACGAAAAACTGCAATCCGCGAATGACGACGTGAGACAGCTCGTGATGAGTCAGTTCCCGCTCGTTCCGCTCACGGATATCCGGAAACCCATTTTCGAGCTCTTGGCAAACCAGAGTTACGATCCGCGAACTGCGCGAAACGACAAACTGCTGTCTGTTATCCAAGACAACCGTGCCCAACAACGGCCGACCTTGATAGTGCTCGTTGGTGTTCGGAAACGCGACGCGTCTCACTTTTCGAGAATCGTTGGCAGTTCATCACCCAAACTGCCCAGCGAGATTCCCATTCACGAATCTGTTCAGAGTCAACTTGCACGTTTCGGCGTGTTGCAATTGACGACGGGAGAATTCACGACATTGACAGACGACTTGAATCAGAAACCGATCGAGCAAACAAGCTGGAAAAAGAAACCAATCTTCGTCTTGCTGGATCGTTTCGGAAAGCGCGTTGCAATTGTCATGCATGGTCGCACCGGATACCAACTGGTGGAACCGGAAAGCTCGAAACTTTGGCGTACACGCAAGACCGTTGCGCAACCTCTAGCAGATGCGATGCTGATTGCGCGATCAATCCGGTGAACTCGCGCGGCCGAATTCATGTGCTTCACTGGCGTTCGGTCGGCCGTCAAGCGTTGTAGTTCGAACTCAGGCGATCATCCCGCCGTCGACCGGCAGGACGGCTCCGGTGACGAACGAGCTGGCGTCGGAGGCGAGAAAGACGGCGGCTCCCACCAGTTCGTCTGGCAGGCCGATGCGGCCGAGGGCTTTTTGCGACACAAACGACTCGCAATACTCTTCGTTGCTCCACAGGCCCTCGCTGAGTTTCGTCTTGATGAGTCCCGGACAGATACAGTTGACACGAATTCCCTGCGCGCCACATTCGCGGGCCATGACCCTGGTCAGCATGACGAGTCCCGCTTTGGAAACCGAATAGATGCCCATGTTCGGCGACGCTTCCAGTCCCGCGACCGACGCGATGTTGACGATCGCGCCGTGGCTGCCACGCTCTTGCAGTCGCCGAGCCACGAGCTGGGACAGCCGAAACGGGGCCGTCAGATTGACGTCGAACGTCTTCTCCCAGGCCGCGTCATCGGCATTCACGATCGGGCCGAAGTACGGATTCG
>CAUZVF010001061.1:0-2861 GCA_963582955.1 Planctomycetota bacterium | reverse complement strand
TCAGCAGCAGTGCCGGCGTGGCTCGTCTGTTCGTGGCGCCCGATTGGAAACAGATCGTTTTGCATGACGATCCGAAGATCAATTGCATCCACAGTGAAATGATCGATGTCGACCAAGACGGAGACATGGACTGGATCGGAGCACAATACCAACCAGGGCATATTCTCTGGCTTGAATGTCCGAACAAACCTTTGTCACAGCGTTGGAAGTATCATCTTGTTGATGACCAAGTGATCGGAATTCACGGGCTGTTGCGCGGCGACATCGATGGAGATGGCCAATTCGATTTGCTGGCGAACAGCGCGCAACCGAAGGGCAAGTACCCCAACTCGCTGGCGTGGCTGAAGATTCCCAAGCATCCTCGCACGGCCGAGCGTTGGGAACGTCACATTTTTGCTGACAAGGATGCGCCTGGACTGAGCCACTACCTTGGTTTCGGCGACGTCAACGGAGACGGGCGTCCGGACGCAGCCAGCGCCGCGAAAGGCGGACCGAGTGCCGTGCCGGGTTCGGGAGATTGGTTTGCATGGTGGGAAGCTCCGAAGGATCCGACGAAGGTTTGGAAGAAGCACCTGTTGTCTGACAAGGAACCTGGAGCCACAAACATCCATCCGGCTGACGTCAATGGAGACGGCAAAGTTGACTTCATTGCGTCACGAGGCCATGGCCGCGGAGTCATCTGGTTCGAGGCACCAAAGTGGAAGATTCACGACATCCATCCCACTTTGAAAGAACCACATTGCCTGGTCGTCATCGACCTGGACAAAGACGGAGACATTGACGCGGCGACATGTGCTTACGGAGATAAGACCGCCGCGTGGTTCGAAAACGACGGCACGGGCAACTTCAAGACGCACATTGTCGGATTGGACCAGGAAGCCTACGACATCCGCGCTGTTGACATGGACGTTGACGGAGACTTGGATTTGCTAATCGGCGGCCGAGGCAGCAAGAACGTCGTCTGGTACGAGAGTCCGATTAAGTGAACGATGCGTTTGGCGCATCGATCGAATTGATCTGATCGTTTAACGGCAAGCCAAAGGCGACGGCGCAGTTGACCGTTGAGGATTCAATGAAAAACCGTCGCCTTCGGCTTGCCGTTAAACGGAGTCGTTCATGATTTGCATGTTGATAGGATGAAGACGTGAGTGAAAAGTTTCTTGGCATCACCGTCCTCGGTGACTTTATTTTGTGTGAGGGGGCCGATGCCGTGCTTGAAAACGTACTTCGTGCCGGTGCGACCGCCGTGGCCTGTAATCCGACGGTGACCTCGGAAGCTGACGAAAACACCGGCAGCTTTCAACCGCCGATTGACGGCGGATCCAGCCCTCGGTTATTTGACCGCCCGTTGTATGGAAAACAATCTCTGTGGGTGCGTAGCGGCGTCAGTTATCGCCCGAACGCCGACTTTTATCAGAATTCACCGTACTCGCCGCGGCAGCCGAACGACCTGACCGATGCTCACGGTGCGGTGATTGGTGAGTTTATCGATAAATCAATCGCGAGCGGCTTGAAAGTCTATTTCCAGATCGGAGCCGCCCAGCCGTCAGGACTGCGAGACGAAGATCGGCCACTGCTGCCAAACGGAGACATCCCGCCCAACCGCATGGCCGACACCGGCAGCTTGGCGAGTGCAGCCATTCGCGCGTACAACCTCGCCTACATCAAGGATTTGCTGGCGACGTATCCGAACATCACGGGATTTCGACCGGACTGGCCGGAAAACCCGTGCTATACACTGGGTGAGGTCTTTCAGGACTTCAGCCCGCATGTCCGCGACTGGGCCGAAGACAACGGTTTTGATTTTGACCGGATTCAGTCGGAAGTCGGGCTGCTGTACGATTACCTGCACGGCAATCTGACGACCGACAATCTGTTCGATCTCGCGAGCCCGAATCGTGGCAAGACGACGATTGTCTCGATGCTGGTCCGATACCCGGGGATTGCCGACTGGTTGCGGCTGAAAGCAGCATTGTCGAATGACACATTGCGAGAATGGCGCGACGCGATCACCGATGCCGGTGGCGCCGCAAAGGAACTCTCGGCCAACGCGTTCATGGTGCCGTACTCGAATGCCACGGGACTCGACTTCCAAGGAGCGGCCGAGTACTGCGACTCGATCAGCCCAAAACTTTACACGATGCACTGGTCGTTGATGGTCAAGTTTTGGGGAGACGAACTGCTGAAGCACAACGCCGACTTGGACGAAGAAACGCTGGTCGCCGCGCTCGTGAACCTGATGGACTTGGCCGACGGCGACGAAGCGGGCACTCGGATCGCCGACTATGGATATCCGAATCCCGACGAACCGCATCCGATTCCCGACAATCCCCAGTTGCGGAAAATCAAACAAGTCACGACAACAGTTGCCGGCCGCGCGGCCGTTTATCCTCTGGTCCACGGATACGGGCCGCTCGACGATTTCGCCAGGCGCCTGAACCTCGTCGCCGACAGCGGCGGTGCTGGTCTATGGATCAATCGATACGGTTATCTGAGCGACGCGAAGTTGGACGTCGTGACGAAAGTGTGGAATTAGAAACGGTGGCCTAGAATGACTCCGCAACAAATCCGCGAGATCTTGTCAAAAACGCTTGACGACCGCCGTCTCTCACGAGGGGAAAAGCGAGCCGTTTCTGGTCTGATTGACGATCTCGATCCGCCGCAGCAGATGATTGACGTCTATCGCAGCGTGGCTTTCGATTTGGCGCGTGAGGCAATGGACGAACGCAATTCTCACGCGGTAATCGAGTGGTTGGAAGATGTTGTCAAGGTCCTGCAAGCGAGTGGCCCGAAGTCTACCGAATCGAAAGTCGCCGAAACGTTGTTTAGTCCCGGTGACCAATGCCCCGAACGCATCGCGT
>CAUZVF010001060.1:0-2862 GCA_963582955.1 Planctomycetota bacterium | reverse complement strand
CGCCGACGGTAATGGCATTGCCTGTTTGTTGAGAGATTTCCTTGACGATCGAACCGAGGTCTTTTGATTGCAGTTGCATGACCGTGCTGGCCAACACCGAATCACGCGCCTTCTTTCGTTCCAACTGAATGCGAATTCGACGGACGGTGGCCCGTTGTGCCGCGGTTGCAAGTTTTTCGCGAGGCGGCAGAAGCGGGAGGATTCGCGTTCCCAGCCGGATCATCTCACGTTCTGCTCTAACGCGATCGGCGCGCGAGTTCGAATCGAATTTTTCGATCAGCGCGTCGACCGATTCTCGCAATTCGCTTAGCGAAGTCTTCCGGTCGTCATCGGGAACGGCTGCTCGCGTCAATAACGTGGCAGAAATCGAGACGGCAACAATTAGTCGTAATTTCTGCATCACATTGATTCGACAGGTGGAAGGAGAACTCAAGCCCTTTGAATTAGTGTATGTGCCGCAACCTGATCTGGAAATACTCACGCAGGCGCCGTAACCCCGCCGACCCGGCAGCGGATCAGTTCCCGATCGTCCCGTAGTCGCTGCGGCGGCGTCCACACGACCGGCAACGGATTGCCCGCCAGCACAAACCCCCGCAACCAATGGTTGATTGTTCTGAGCGCCGAAAGTGCCGACCGACACCGACGGTGCGAACCAGCGTTCAGAACAAACACGCCTCGCGTGCGCACCTGCTCGAGCAGCATCTGAGCGTCTTTGGCGTCCGTCTTGAGTTTCTTCGATCGCACCGTCGGCGGCAGCAGCGCCGTGAGACGGTGGAAACGCAAGTCTCTCAACGTTACCCAAGCCGTCAGCTTTGCGCGAACGCCAAACTCTTTGCAATCCTTACGTCTCGCTCGATTCGCGGCACATGCCCGTTAGGCACGGCAAACTTCTTTCGAGAATTGAATCAAAGTTGTTAGAATCAAACGATACGTTGAAAACCGAAGCGGCTCAGGCCATTTCTTTTCACTGGTTTGCCGCCTTTCGTCGAATCGAACAATCCTGATGACGTGATTTCGCGGCAGATTCTTTTTCACAATGACACTTCCAGCCAGCGCATCGACAAGTCCTTCTTGCATTTCCGTCGATCTTAGTTCTGTCGGTTCTTCCATTTATATGTTGTCAGTTGGATTTTGAATTCGTCGCCGCCTGACGCAACACTGCTTTTCCAAGTGATTCTGCAAGAGAATCTGAATGACACACTTTTTGCAAAAACGCGATCCTTGGGGCCACGGCATGGGGCTGTGGGTGATGGTCGCGATCGTGTTTCTGGCACCGGTCGCGGTTTGGTCGCTGCGCGACATCAAGCTGGAAAACAATATCCAGACGTGGTTGCCGGCCGAAGATCCCGAGGCGAAGAAACTGCAATGGTATTTGGACAATTTCGAACACGAAGACCGCATTCTGGTTTCGTGGGAAGGCAGTTCGCTGAACGATCCTCGGGTCGAACGGTTTGCGTCGCGTTTGGAGGGCCAGCCCGATGGGCAAGGAATTCGTCGCGGCGGATTGAAGCAAGTCAAATCAGTGGCGACTCCGCGTGAAGTACTGACTCGAACGATTGATGCCAACATTGAACCGGCCGAAGCCGTGCGGCGGATGACGGGACTCCTGATCGGACGCGGCCCGTTGAAAGTGAAACTGAGCGATGTTGGCCGCGAGCAACGACGCACGACGATTCGGAAACTGACCGAGACGGCAAAGTCACAACTCAACCTGGACATCGAGATCCTCGACGCGCACACGGAATGGGTTCCGCCAGACGGATACTTCGACAATGAAGCCGAATCGGACACCGAGTCCGAGACTGATACGGCAGCCGAATCGATAACCGCGATCGCTCAGATTCCCGAACATGATTTTCAAGTGCGTTGGAAACGCATTAACCCAGGATCGGATCGGGTCCAACAATTCATCAAATTGGCCGAGGGACTGCGGGATTCCGAATCGAGTTCGGATGATTCCGCCGAGAATCTGATCGATTCGTGCTTTTTCTCGGCTGGTTCTCCCGTCGCCATTTCCATTTCGTTGACCGAAGCGGGAGACGCCGACAAAAAAGGATCGATTGCCGCCATCCAACAGGTCGCCGAGGAAGTCGGCGTCGAGCCCGAAGCACTGCATCTGGGCGGACGGCCCGTCGCGAGCGCCGCGTTGAGCGCCGAGATCCGAGCGGCTGCATGGAACCGCGATTTTCCCGTTTATCAATTTCACAAACGTTCGGTGATGTTGCTGTCGGGTCTGGTTGGGTTCGTGCTGGCATTTGTCATGTTGCGCAGCGTGCGACTGGCGATGTTGGTGTTGTTTACTTCGTACTACACCGTTCTGGTCACCGTTGCCTTGGTCCCTGTAACGGGCGGTAGCATGAACATGGTGCTTGTCGTCATGCCTACACTGTTGCAGGTGTTGACGATTTCCGGTGCGATTCACGTGGCCAATTATTGGCGGCATTCGGTTCGCGAAGGAAAGAAAGATCCGACCGTCCATGCCGCAACGATCGCAAGAACTCCTTGTGGCCTGGCCAGCATAACGACGGCGATTGGATTGCTGTCGTTGACGACCAGTTCGCTGGCCCCCGTGCGTGATTTCGGATTCTATTCGGCCATCGGCTGCCTGGTTGGATTGGTCATGGTGCTGTACGGCCTGCCGGCCATGCTGCAGATTTGGCCGGCCAGGACGAACAAAGATGACGGCCATGACGTCAAAATATGGCAACAGTTGGGTCGTTGGCTGTCCGATCACAAGACTTTCGTGACGGCAGCGTCACTGTTGCTGTTTGTTGGATGTACCTTTGGGCTGACGCGATTTCGCACCGAGACGAAGGTCATCCGGTATTTCCCCGACGATTCGCGAGTTGTGCAGGACTACCA
>CAUZVF010001059.1:0-2863 GCA_963582955.1 Planctomycetota bacterium | reverse complement strand
TGCCGCTTTGAACATTCCGACGTGTTCTTTGACGAGATACAGATTCCGATTGAGATCTTTGTGCATGGTTTCTCTTTCTACGTGTTACATCGGCAGCGATAGCCCGGTTGCATGTGCGTCGGCCAATGCCGCACATTCCCAACCTATGAACGAATTCGGACAGCATACGTGCCGCGGTCGGTGAATCAACACCATCATTGCCAAATTTTGGCATCTCGAATTGTTGACAAATCACTGCGAATCATTCAATGATTGCCTGTTATGCAGCCCATCGAACCGTAAGAGATCGAGGAGTTCGGACATGGACACCGTGAATCGTCGTCAATTCATCGCGACCGCCGCTGTCGCCACCACCGCTACTGTTTCTCACGCAGCGGAATCTCCGAACGATCAAGTCGGAGTCGCCGTTTTGGGAAGCGGACGAGGCTCGTCGCTGGCTCATCATTTCGCGCAAATCAAAGGCAGCCAGGTTGTCGCGATTTGCGATGTTGACGAGAACCGAGGCAACGCGTTGTGCGGCCAGATCGAGGCGCTGACGGGCAAACGGCCTCCGTTAGTCGTTGACTTTCGCACTTTGCTCGACCGCAAGGACGTCGACGCTTTGGCCGTTGCTACTCCCGATCACTGGCATGCGCCGGTGACGATCCATGCGTGTCTGGCGGGCAAGGATGTTTATGTTGAAAAGCCGGCATCGCACAATATCAACGAGGGCCGGCTGGCTGTCAAAGCCGCGCGGAAGTACAAGCGGATCGTGCAACATGGAACAAACCTGCGTGCCGCTCCGCATTATCGTGAAGCTTGGAAGTTGCTCAGCGACGGTGTAATCGGCAAGGTGCTGATGGTCAAAGCGATCAATAATCAGCGACGTGGCCGGCTGCAACACCGTAAGGATGAATCAGTACCGACGGGAATCCACTATGACTTGTGGTTGGGGCCGGCTTCGAAACGTCCATTCAACCGCAATCGGTTTCACGGTTCGTGGCACTGGATGTGGGAATACGGCACCGGAGACATCGGCAACGACGGCGTTCATCAGATCGACCTGGGCCGCTGGGCTTTGGGATTGAAGGCTCCCAAGGCCGTCAGTTGCAGCGCCGCCAAACTTGGTTCCAAGGGTGACGCCCAAGAAACTCCGGACGCCATGGTCGTGACGTGGGAATACGAAGATTTGTTGTACGTGTTCGAGCAACGCGACTTCACTCCCTATCGCATGCAGGGACACCGACACGACAACGACAATATCTTTTACGGCGAAAAGGGATACATGATGGTCGACCGCGACGGCTATCGAGTGATCTTCAAGAATGACCGCGGCCCCCAATTTCAACAGAAATGGGCCGACGGCCACGCGCACTATCAGAACTTCATCGATTGCGTCAAGACGCGCCGACAGGACGGCTTGATCGCCGATATCGAAGAGGGACATTATTCAGCGATGCTGTGTCACCTCGGCAACATCGCCTACCGTACCGGAAGGCGTTTGGAATTCGACGCCGAAACCGAGACCTTCCCGCACGACGACGAAGCCAATCGCTATCTCGGCCGAGACTACCGCAAGGGGTTCGAATTGCCCCGGGTTTGACGGCGGATAATGGCGCAGCCATTTTGCATTGACCGGTTCGCGTTACAAATTCGCGAATGTTTCGTGGCTCTGGCCCCAGACTGCGTTTCATTAGGCTGCGGCAATTCTCCCGTCATTCCCGCGAAGGCGGGAATCCACCAAGGACCGGCGGGCCATGAAACCGTCACCATTCACCATTCTCAGCTTGCGTTTCGCAAGCCATGTCACGGAGCGACGGGAATCCGCGGGAACGTTTCCCGCAAGGAATACGGTCTCCGTTCCTGGAACGCGTCAACACCGTTTCGGGCGGCTGCGCCGCACGCTTTCTGCGAAGACGTGCTACCCGGTGAAGAGTTTCAAAGCTCCGCCCGGCAAAGTAGGCACCGCAAGCTGATCGGGACAGCGGAACACTATGACAATCACTCGTCGAACGCCCCCCGCTCGGCTCGCGGCACCTACTTGTTCGGCCGTCGGTGTCCTTCCCCGCACCAAACGGCTCAACAACGCTGTAGGGAACGCCCTCTGTGGCGTTCCGCGAACGAGTGGAAATAGCATCAACACGGGCCGGCGCATTCACGGAACCGTATCCCAATGTCACTCGACAACTACATTGCCTGTCCTTGTTATTCGCTTCAGAAGGATTTGCAACGGATTCGAGCCTGTGGCGTTCATTAAAGTAATCTCACTATTTACGCCGATATTAAGTAATATCTGTTTACAATTGGCGTAATGGACGCAACAATTATCTGTTGAAAGCACCTAGCAAACACGCAACGAGAGGAGCAAACAATGGCAAAGCAGAATAACGAAAGCGAACCGAAGGGGCGTCGGGTTTCAGTCGATCTGACACCCGCTGCCGCTGAACAAGTTGATCGGCTGCGTGACGTGACCGGCCTGACGACGGCAGATATCTTCCGACATGCGTTGGCTATGTTTCGGATTTACGTACAGGTTCGTCAGAGTGGTCGCGAGCTGGTAATTATTGATCCGAAAAACAACAACGTTCGATCGCAGATCGAATTTCCATTAGTTCTGGCAGGCGGCGAGGACTCCGGCGTTTGAAAGAGTAGATAGGAAGAGGGGCTGTTGAGATGAGCGACAAGGATCATTTCGCGATTGACTTCAATGAGGGTGAGGGCGGGTTCGGTTTCGTCGGCATTGGCGAGAATCTGATCGACCCTCCGCTCATTCGGGTGTACCTAGTACTACAGCGCTAACTCAGTCTATCAGGAATCGCGAGAATCGAGGAAGGTACGTTTTTCATCGGCCAGGGACGGTCGGTGGGGTGGGTGCTTGAACTTC
>CAUZVF010001058.1:0-2873 GCA_963582955.1 Planctomycetota bacterium | reverse complement strand
CGGAGCGATTCCGACAAGTCCGTGTTCGGGTGCCATCTTGTGGTCGATGTCGCCGCATCCGGGCGCGATGTGGACGATGCCCGTTCCTTCACCGGCAACGACGTGTGCGTTTCCGCGAGAATCACGGCCACCGTCGATCACTCGGTGACACGACGCACCGCAGCGATCGGAAAGTTTTTCATCTTCCGGGAATCCGCCGGGCTGTTGTTGAGCTTCCAAATCATCGAACGCACCGTCGTATTCCCAACCGACCATCTCGGCGCCTTTGATCGTGCCGAGTTCCTCGAAGCCGCCTTGTTCTTTGAAAATCTGTGCGATTGTCTTGAGCTTGGGAACGCCGTCGGGCCATTTCCATTCGGGACGGCCAAAACCGTCTTTGAATTCTGTCGCCAAGCGCTGAGAGTTCAGGTTATCTTTTGCAAAGTAGTAGATTGCGCCGTCGCGGGTTGTCTTGAGCTTGATGTAATCGAGATCCGAATTCACGGCCGCGGCCACGTTGCTGGTCAACGTCCACGGAGTCGTTGTCCAAACAAGCAAATACTCGTTTTCGACTGAGTCAGGTGTGCCACTGGCTTCGCCAGTGCGGTCCAAGTTGTCATCTCGATGCGCACTGGCAAAGCCAGTGGCACACTTGCTGCGGATGGAAAATCGCACAAAGATCGACTTGTGA
Source organism: Planctomycetota bacterium (assembly GCA_963582955.1). Lineage (GTDB taxonomy): Bacteria > Planctomycetota > Planctomycetia > Planctomycetales > Planctomycetaceae > CAUZVF01. The sequence continues at coordinate 2,203 of CAUZVF010001058.1, read as the reverse complement.
GTTGTCAGTTTCCGGCCTTCCGCGATTTCCATTTGACTGTAGGCACTGCCGCCGCGGCCCGACCAGGGCATGACGTCGTGGCCTTGGTAAATCTTTCCGCGGGTGAAACATTTCTTGAGAAACGTCCAAATCGTCTCGTTGTTCTCGGTCGAGAAGGTGAAATAGCTGCCACCCCATTTCGGGTTGCCCAGCCGTTCCACTAGATTATGAGCTTTGCCTGATTCGGTAACCCCTGTGGGTGCGGTGACGGTGACCTCTTCCTCGGTCCCCATCTTGTCGGCCAGAAGCCGCAATTGATCGGGATCGTCCCAATCCATCCAATAGCCGAGCCGAATGGATTGCTCGGTCTGCCGCGCCGCGAATTGTAGGACGCGTTTCTTGCACTCGTTTACGAACCGGTCAATGCCGTATTCGTGAATGGCCGTCTTTGTGCCGAGGCCCAGTTGTTTCTCGACCTCGACTTCGACCCACAGGCCCTGGCAATCGAATCCGTTTTGGTAGCGCAGTTCGTGTCCCGTCATCGCGAAATAGCGTTGAAAGACATCCTTGTACGTGCGGCCCCAGGCGTGGTGGACGCCCATTGGATTGTTGGCCGTGATCGGTCCGTCCAAGAAACTCCACTTCTCGTTTCCGACATTCTTTTCACGGAGCTTGTTGAAGATTTGGTTCGCTTCCCAAAACTTCAAGATCTCATGCTCGCCCTCAACAAAGGCGGCGTGGGCGACTTTTTGAAACATTTTCGGTTTTCCGCAATGAGGGAACGCATCATCCGCAACCACTGATTGTTTATTCTGAACGCCGAAAGCGCGGATCAGCGCCGAATGTCAGAATACTCGATCAAGAGCAATCACGCTTTGCGTGCGCACACATGGCTGCGAAGTTTAGTCCCTATGGAAAACCGAGGCAATCGGCTTCGACGCAAGTCTTCAAAACTCACTGACTTCGTCGTTGCCAGCGGAAGTGCCCAATGCGCCCCACACTCCATACGGACTCGCGATGTGCCGCTCGGAAAGCTGCCGGGCGGTGAGCGTCGCGTGACTTTGGTTGCCGACGTCGATGCTGTCACTCACAAAGCGGACACGGCCATCGACCATCGCAACGAAGATTCCACCCGGGTGCGAACTGCCGGCGGAATACAAGCCGTCGGCCGGATCAGATTTCCCGATCGAGGTGCTGGGACTGTTTGGAGGCAAGACCGTATTGACCAAACTGACTCCGCCCGCGCCGTCGGCCCAGCACCCGCCGCGTCCCAAGTGGCTCAGCGGCACGCCTTCGGCGTAAAGCAGCCGCTCGGACGAAGCAAACAGTCCTCGAATCCGGCGTGGCTTGGTCAAGAAGTTAGCCGTCTGTTTCACGGCAAATTGACCGACTATGTTCGAACCTGATTGTGTACCGATCTCCGCCATCGCGATGGTATTGCTGTGGCCGTCGGTGATGTCGCTGAGGCGGGAAGTCTTTCGGCATGCGAAAGCTCCTCGCAGAGTTTGAGGCCGGTGAATGTTACGAGCCACGTCGCCGATGCAGAAAGCATAGTTGGTCCGGCCAAAGTCGGCTTCTTCCTCTCTCTCCTGGCTGGCACAATGAAGTGCCTCAAGCTGTGTTTGCCACGGAGCGTATTCCGACACCCACGGCGCCGGTCCCATTGCTGGGTACTGGATTCCATTTGCTTCCACGGGCGCTGAAATCTGTTCCCACAGCGGCGCCTCGTCAATAAACGGAAGCAGTGCTACCAATCCGCTCAGCCGATTTGCGTTACCGTCATTCGGACCGTCGCCGCCTGTACCTCCCATCGCCGACGGAAAACTTCCGTGGTAATCATGATAGTTGTGTAAGGCCAGGCAAAGTTGCTTCAAATTGTTCTTGCACTGAGATCGGCGCGCGGCCCCACGCGATCTGCGAACGTTTGGCAAGAAAAATGCCAACAGCACTCCGAGAACGAGAACGACAAGTATTACTTCAATGAGTGTGAATCCCGTTCGCGATGTGTCTTTGCGTGTGGTCGGTTGCGTGTTCATCGAGATAGCCCTCTTGAAGTCCCCCTTGAAGTGCCAGAGTCGTTTTGCACGATCTGTATCATATCGCCGTTTGTCCGGCGCCGCAGCAGCATTTCGTAGATTCCCCAGGGGATGAGCCAACTGAGCCAGGTATTCAGACGATACGCCCAGTCGGGTTCAAATTCTGCCATAATCAGCATTCCCGAAAC
>CAUZVF010001057.1:0-2875 GCA_963582955.1 Planctomycetota bacterium | reverse complement strand
CAAGCGCTGATGGGGCTGCTCAATGCGATTCTGGATCTGCCGCATCCCATCGTCGACGTCACGATTCTCAATCCGTTCAGTCACCAGGAGTTTTTGCAGGACAAGCTGATTGTGCTCGACGTCCGAGCCCGCGACTCGGACGGGCGCTGGCTGAATATCGAGATGCAAGTCTCCGTGTACAGCGGGCTAATCGAGCGGCTGGTGTATTACGCGTGCAATCTGTACGTCGATCAGCTCACGTCGGGCCAGAATTACGCGAATCTGCAACCGGCAATTTCGATTTGCCTGTTGAACAAGCAACTATTTCGGGACTCGCGCCAAGCCCATCATCGGTTTCAACTCGTGGATCGCGAGAGCGGTCGAGAGCTGTCGCGTGGCATCGAGGTACACACGGTTGAACTGACGAAGTATAATTTAGATGAGACAACGATCAGCCAAGCCAGTAAGATCGAACAGTGGGCGTTTTTTCTGTTGAACGCCGACCAGTATGACTCCGAGCGATTGCGGGAACTGGAATTTCAACAAGCGATCCAAGTGATTCAGGAAATCGCCGCCAAGACAGAGGACCGAGCCATGTACAACCAGCGCGAGAAAGCTCAGCGAGACCACCAGTGGGCAATGCAAGGCGCCCGCGAAGAAGGCCGTGAAGAAGGCCGCGAAGAAGGTTCTTTAGCCGGCAAGATTCAATTGTTGCAGCAGCTTCTTGACGAGGGCGAGTCGAGCATGGCGGATCTGTTGCAGCGTGAAGACAGTGTCCTGTTAGACATGCTTTCCGAACTGCAAGAGCGTCTACGCTCGCGCGGCGACTGATCAGGCAGGCCGAGCGGGGCGGGGGATGTCGTCGGATGGGAATTAGCCGTGTGTTTCCGACGGCGCGACGAATTCGAAGGTCTTCGAAATACTTGTTGACGACAAGCTGGACGCGCCGATTGGGACGTTTCGGCGTTCAGTCGGTGTGTCCCAAAGCTCAAAACTGATTCGGATTGTGCCGATTGGTTTGCGGAACCTACTTTTCGTACGAATCGAGAATGCGTTTCGTTTCGCCTGTTGATAGCGGGCGATCGCAGATTGTCGTTTGTTGATTGTAACCACCGCATTCTCTGAATCCCATTCGCCTTTGTCCAATGCCGCGTATTTCTGCTTCAGCCGGTTGCGTTCCCGCACTTTCTGCTCGTACGCTCCCGCACTTTGGCGATCCAATAGCCTCTTCCATCGATAAGACATTCTAACACCATGTTTGTTGACCAATTCTCCATCTATTGCAAAGCCGGCGACGGCGGTCACGGGTGCCTGAGCTTCCGGCGCGAGCCGTACATTCCGCGCGGTGGTCCCAATGGCGGTGACGGTGGACGTGGTGGAAACATCATTATCCGGGCCGACCAGAACGTCAGCAGTTTGTCCAACATTGTCGGCCATAAGCACTGGAACGCCGAGAAAGGCAAGAACGGTGAAGGCAGTCTGCGGACTGGCCGCAGCGGTCAGGATGTCGAGATTCTGGTGCCGCCGGGAACTCTTGTCCGTGATACGGACCGGGGTCATCTACTAAGAGATTTGTCGGCAGACGGTGATACCGTCATCGTCGCCCGCGGCGGCAAAGGAGGACGCGGAAACAAGCATTTCGCCACGGCGACAAATCGGGCTCCGAGAGAATACGAAGAGGGCCGGCCGGGCGAACTACGCAACATTACTTTGGAATTGAAGCTGATCGCCGACGTCGGGCTGCTCGGCAAACCCAACGCCGGTAAGTCGACGTTGCTCAGCCGATTGTCGCGAGCACATCCTGAAATCGCTGATTACCCGTTTACAACCAAGTATCCGAACTTGGGTTTGGTGCGAGCGGGTTATGACCAGCAGTTTGTCGTGGCCGACATTCCAGGCCTGATCGAGGGAGCTCATGCGGGCGTCGGCCTTGGCCATGAGTTTCTGAAACACGTTGAACGTACGAAGGTACTGGTGCATCTGGTCGAGCCGGAACCGATGGATCAGACTGATCCAATCGAGAACTATCACAAGATCCGCGAAGAAGTCCGACTGCATGACGAGTCGTTGATGGATCGTCCGGAAATTGTCGTTGTAACAAAGTGCGAACTCCCGGACGCCGGGACGATTGCCGAGTTTCTGGAAGAGGATCTCGGACGCAGCGTTCGGCTGATTTCGGCCGTCACTGGCAAGGGACTTCCGCAACTGGTTTCCGAGATATTCAGCGTCTTGGAATCACTGGATGAGGACGATTTCAACCGACAGAGCGCCAACGACACAATCGTCGACAACCAAGAGTGAGCTGATCTATCGCGTGGCGATGACGACTGTTTCCGATTTGTCGTTGCGACTGGCGGTTGTCCCAGCCGATTTCCGTTGAGGAACAATTCTCGACATATTCGGGTTTTGCATCGCTGCAATTTTCTTCCGGCAGGCCGCACAGTGTTCGAGGTGGTTTTCAATTGTTTGGACGATTGCCGAATCAAGTTCGCCAGCGACAAATCCGTCGGCCTGTCTGAGAACTTCGCTGCAAGGAATGCCGCCGAAACTTGGCTGTTGCTCGGGAAGACGATTGAAGATCAGAATGCTCACCAGCAGAACCGTGGCGGCGCCCGCAACGACCCGCAATTGACGCAGCATCGATCGGGTACGACGCGTTGCCTGCAATCGATCGGCGAGTTGATTCAATTGCCCTGGCGGGCACTGGTTCCACTTTTCGGAATTGGGGTCTGGTTGAGTCATATTCAACACCTATACTTCAAGCGGTTAGGAATGACACATTTGATCGTTTAACGGCAAGCCGCGGGCGACGGTTTTTCCGCCACGCAGTCGCCTTCGGCTAGCCGTTAAACGAGCCAATCTTTGCCGTGAGCGGTATATTTCCGCCGCTTTGACG
>CAUZVF010001056.1:0-2876 GCA_963582955.1 Planctomycetota bacterium | reverse complement strand
GCTGGACCGGGCATACCGTGATGGTCATTGGGCGGTGCCCAATCGAGTGTAGCGAATGATTCGGATTCTCGCGGCACGGGATGAGTGTGCCGGAAACTACATACGTTTTTCGGCACATGCTGGGCGCGTCAGAAACTCGTTCGTTTTCTCGGAATCAGATCCGACATGAAGACGCCTGCCCGAACGCCAATCAGCGCGCCCGATCAAAGGAACGTTTTGCGGGACGCTCGATTTCACGGTCAACTTGAGTTTGCGAAACCGTCAACGTCGCAAAGTCACGCGCAACGCCGGAGCATCGCCTGTGATCAATACTAGCACTAGAAACTGTTCAATCCACATCCATTCTGTATTCGTAGAAGGTCGATTCGCACCAAGTGATTGACTTTCCATCCTCGGAGGATATGTTCGTGAGCAGATTCGTATACACGCCTTCGGAGACTCTCCCATGTCCCGCACGACACGCCGCGACTTCATCCAACAATCGGCCGCCCTCGGTATTGGCCTGAGCCTTGCCTCGGGGCGAAGCGGCAGAGCCTTTGCCGCCAACGACAAGATCAGCGTCGCTTGTATCGGCGTTCGCGGACGTGGGAATTCGGTGATGCACAGCTTCGCCGCCGAGCCGGATTGCGAAGTCACCCACATCTGTGACATCAGGGAGGCGGTCCGCCGGCAACGAGGCGCGGAGATGAAGGAGAAGACCGGGCGCATGCCCAAACTCGTCAATGACTACCGCACCCTCCTTAACGACAAGTCGATCGATGCGTTCATGGTCGCCACGCCAGACCACTGGCACGCGCTGCTCACGATCGACGGCTGCCTGGCCGACAAGGACGTTTACGTCGAAAAGCCGGCCAGCCACAACATCCTCGAAGGCAAGACGGCGGTGGCCGCTGCCCGCAAGCATGATCGTATGGTGCAGATGGGCACCCAGATTCGCAGCGCTCCCTTTCTGCGCGAGGCAGTCGACTACGTGAAGAGCGGCGAGCTTGGCAAGGTGATGCACGGAAAGGCCTGGGAAACGAATCGAAACGGCGCAGTGCATCTGGCTCCGGATAGCGAGCCGCCGGCCGGGTTCGACTACGAGATCTGGCAGGGTCCGGCGCCCGAGCGACGATACAACAAGTCGATCACCGGAAGCGCTTGGCGATGGCTCTTTGACTACGGTACGGGTGACCTTGGCAACGACGGCGTTCACCGCATCGACTACTGCCGCGCGGTCATGGGCCTGGAGGGGATGCCCGATGCGATTTGCTGTTCCGGCGGCAAGTTTTTTTTCGAAGACGACCAACAGTGGCCCGACACGATGTTCATCAACTACGAATATCCGGGCAAGGTCCTGCAGTACGAGATGCGCCTGTGGTCAAAGCCGAAACTATTCGGCGTCACCGAGGGGGCGGTCGTCTACGGCGAAAACGGCTGGATGCTGCTGACGAATTCGTCGTGGAAGGCCTATGACGCCGCCGGCAAGCTGGTCAAACAGGGCAGCAGCGACGTGGGACAGCAGGCCCACATTCGCAACTTCCTCGACGCGGTACGCAGCCGCAAGCGCGATTCACTCAATCAAGAGATCTATTCGGGACACGTCAGCACGGTGATGTGTCACGCCGGCAACATTTCCTGGCGGACAGGCAAAAAGCTGCAACTGGATTCCAAGACAGAGACGTTTGATGACAAGGAGGCGAACCAATATGTCGGCCGCGAGCATCGCAAAGGCTTCGAACTGCCAGACATCGCCTAGCCACAACCTGCAAAGATCGTTCAGAAGCAGTGCCTCGGGTCTTGACGACGTTCTTTTCTCCAGACCCAGAAACTCGTGGCAGGACAACCCAAAAATGGACCGTTTTTTGATTTGCGGCGACGAGTGGTCGGGGCGTTGTCTCAGACCGCCATACGTTTTGTGACACACGCTGGGCGCGTCAGAAACTCGTACGTTTTGTCGGAATTGCTGTGCCGCCACGCCTCCGACCAGAATTGCCGATCAGCGCGCCCGATCAAAGGAAGGTTTTCCGGGATTAAAACAGGCCTCGGAAAGCGGCCCTGCCGGCTGAGTGGTCCTCGGCCAAATCGAGTCTCGTCGGCGGCCAGGTAACCACTGATCGGTCGAAATCTGGCCGCAATCGTTTAATCAGCACCCGGTTGTCACGAGGTCTTGGTTTCGTTTCAGTTTTCTCACCACAAGGACTCACTTTTCGAAGATACGAAAATGAATTGAGGCCGGGTCGCCTTCGGCGTCCGACACGGCCTCATCAATGAGGTGATGCATTGGTGAGAGGTGACAGACCGGGTCGGTGGCGGCCGGATTCCCGGTGAGTAGGTATGCCTGACAGCGGCAGCCGCCGAAGTCGATCTCGCGGCGGTCGCAGCTGCGGCATGGTTCGGGCATCCAATCGGTGCCGCGGAAACGCTGGAACACCGGGGCGCGGAACCAGATTTCGTCCAACGACGCCTCGCGGACATTAGGAAATTCGAAACCGGGGATTTCGCGGGCCGTTTGGCAGGGCAGAACGGCGCCGTCGGGGGCGACCGTCAAGAACACGCGGCCCCAGCCGTTCAAGCATGCCTTGGGAAACTGCCCGAAGTAGTCGGGCAGTACGTGCAGGATTTGCGGCCGGTTGCCAAGGCGTCCGCGGGCGTCATCAACAACTTGTGCGGTCTGCTCGACCTGCGCGCGCGTTGGCAGCAACGCCGCGCGGTTTCGATAGGCCCAGCCGGTGTATTGGGTGTGCGCGAGTTCCAGCCGATCGACGTTCCACTCGACCGCCAAGTCGATCACTTCTTCAATGCGATCCAGGTTGTGCCGGTGCAGCACGACGTTCAACGTGACCGGGAATTCGAGCCGCTTGGCAATCTGGATCGCGCTGCGTTTCTTGTCGAAC
>CAUZVF010001055.1:0-2891 GCA_963582955.1 Planctomycetota bacterium | reverse complement strand
CGACGACGGCAAAACGTGGAGTGATCGCGAGGCGGTCGAAGTTTATAACCCGGGCCACCGCATCAGCGGGCGTGGTTGGCCGCGCACGGTTCAGCTCGACAAGCAAATGCTGGGCACGCTGTTTTATGATCTCCACCCGAATCAACCCGGCGGCCCAGGTTTATTCTTTGTACGCACGCCGATAGCTGCACTCGGCAGTCAATGAGGATGTACTCCTTGTCTCAGTTGCCTTCCGCCAAGCGAGATTCTCAACATCGTCCCGCCACTCAGTGCCAACGTCGTTCATATAACGGGAGTTAGGTTGTCGAAAGTAATCAGTTGCCTTCGGTTCCGTAGACCAACGGTTAAAGGAAACGGTCAACCGGGGAGAAAGACGCTTTACCCCTGATTTCCAAAGGTTTGCGAAGAACAAAGCGAGGTTTCCAACCGTGCCTCACTTTCAATAGTTTCCATTTTTTCCATAGTTTTACAAGTTTTCTGTGCCACTTTTGTGCCACCGGGAAATCCAACGCCTTTGGTTCGGTAGACGGAAAGCGCTTGGAGCACGCTTCATTCCGATCGACGTATGCGCTGATCCAGAATCTTGATGTCAAACGCCTATCGATTCCTCCCAACAGGCATCAAACTCGGTCGAGATTCGAGACTCGGCCGCCGTCTTTGCAAGCAGCACCACAGCGCCAAAAGCTCGTTGCAGTATTTTTGCCTTACGGCATTGTCATATGAAGTGCAACGTGTCTGATCTGAAGGTGTCCCAGTCCAGCGGCTGCAAGGATCACGCAATCACATCGACGATGGGCCGGCCACCGTGCGAAATGTGGACCGGTCGGCCACCCAGGTCTGGGACCGTCGTCGCCGGATCGATTCCCAGCAATTGATAGATCGTCGCCACCAGATCGCCCGGCGTGACGGGATGCGATTCGGGATAGGCACCCGACTTGTCACTGCGGCCGTAGACGGTTCCTGATTTGACGCCACCGCCCGTCAGCAGGCAGAAGCCGCACGGCGTCCAATGGTCGCGACCCGCTTTGCCGTTGACTCTTGGAGTGCGTCCCATCTCGCCGGTGACAATCACCAAGGTCGAGTCCAGCAAACCGCGTTCATCAAGGTCGCCGACCAGGTTGTCATACATCCGGTCGAGCAACGGCAGATTGAACTTCAGCATCTGGAAGTTCTTGTTGTGCATGTCCCAGTGGCAGCCATGAGTTTCGACAGCGCATTCCCAGTTAAAGGCAACAAACGTCGTTCCCGCTTCGACCAGACGGCGAGCGATCAGCAGACTCGAGCCGAACAGGTCGGGTCCGTAGCGATCACGGACCTTCTGCGGTTCTTGCAACAGGTCGAAGGCGTCGCGCGTTTTTCCCGTGGTCAACAGACCGAAGGCCCGCCGCTGAAACTGCGTCATGCTGTCGATCGAGTTCACACCAGCGGCCGTGAAGTCTTGATCGACCGACCGCAGCAAGTCACGGCGGCGCACGAGCCGTTGCGTTGAGACGTCGGGAATCGCATCCAGAGCGGGAAGCAGCGACGGGCCAATGGGCAACACCGGGTCATAGAACTCGCCCTTGCGTTCAAACTTGGGCTGACACAACGTAAACAGCGGGTCGTGAGCCGCGCCGAGATAACCCGCGTGGGCACCCGGACGCGGATTCTGGCTGTGTCCGGGAAACGCCGGCATGAACACGTAGCCTGGCACGTCGTCTCGGCACCGACCCAAGTACTGGCACATCGACCCCATGCTGGGATGATCGTCCGGTTTGACGCCGGCACGCTCGGGCCCCTGCCCCCAACCAGTCAACACCGAGTAGGGATGGTGGCTATTGAGGCTGTGTGTCACCGTACGGATGAGCGACGAACGATGCATCCACACCGCGGTCTTAGGTAGATGCTCACAGATCACCGTTCCCGGCAACGACGTCTGAATTGGCTTGAACTCACCGCGAATACTGGCTGGCGCGGCGGGCTTCATGTCGAACATGTCCAAGTGACTCGGACCGCCGAACAAGTTGATCAGAACAACGGAACGCGCCGGCCCAGGCAGGCGGCTGGCCTGTAGTGACTTCGCTTGCAACAGCCGCGGTAGCGAAACACCGGGCAACAGCGACAGACCGCCCACTCGCAGCAATTCACGCCGAGGTAAACCGTCACACGCTCTTGCCAAATTGCCATTAAGACTGAGCATCCGCGCTCGTTCCTAGTATGGACGAGAAAGCAGCATTGTACCGCGCTGGCCGATTGTGCGTGACGAGCATTATCGTCCGGATCGTGACACCGATCAACCGCCCTGACCCCGCTTTAGCATCTTGTTAGAGTCATTTGCACCGACAGCCGAGGCGGACATCGACGAGGCCTACCGCTACATTCGAAACGACTCACCCGAGAATGCCGCTACGTGGCGTCAGGGCCTTTACCAGATTGCCGACAACCCGTGAGGTAAAAATAGTCAGCCGACCTTTATCTGCCGGATTATTCGGCACTTGCGGCTCGTTGAATTCCCTGATCTCAGCCGCTTGATTCTGCCGGGTTCTATCCGGATGCTGGTCGAATCACCCTGATACAGCATCCGGAGCACCGATGGACTTCACCCTGCATCCGTGGCAAATCTATTTCCTCATCCTGGCAGGCTGACTTGATGCGCGCCGAAAGGTCTGCGCCGAGACTAGGTGTCGCGATCCATCGCCAATCTCGGTCGAACCCGGACCGACGTGTGTGGCGGAATGCCCGTGATTCATTGGCCGAATTGATCGGCTGAAAAATTTCACCACACGGGCTGGATCGACCTTACCCGGAAAGGCTTCTCGGATGCTCATGTTTCAGGCATCGTTTCTCCTTTTCAATAACGGCTCAGGGCCTGGTCAACTCACCTTACGGGAACGCCTGTGGCACAATCAAAC
>CAUZVF010001054.1:0-2893 GCA_963582955.1 Planctomycetota bacterium | reverse complement strand
CCGTCCGACGCCGATTCCTGTGCCAAAGCCGTTGAACACACGATTGCCGACAACAGCGCAATTACGACCGGTATCCGTCTCATGGCAGCATCCTTAAGAAATCGAAGGTTGGCGAATTCACGGAATCGCGACAGGCCACAAGTCATCGTGTGCAAGTCGCCAGTTGAATGCAACGGTTTCGGAACGCTGAAATGGGTTTATCGGATCTTTGGCTCATCACCGAGGTCTCGCCGAATTTCAGCAAATCTACTTTGCGCGGTTACAAATGGCTCGTTTAACGGCAAGCCGGAGGCGACGGCTTTTTGGCGACGACACCGTCGCCTACGGCTTACCGTTAAACGAGAAAATGCGCGATTCTCAACTGCGAGCGGTATACGTGAAAAAGCCACCCGAGAATCAACGCCGCAAGAATTCGGCCCGCGGAGCGTGGCCTGAATTCTTGCGAATCCAGCTACGGAAACCGCTATGTCAAATTCACCATTTTTCGGATGAACCACTCGGTCAGCAGCAACATGGTCACAGCCACGAAACACAACCAAGTACTCCACAGCGGAAAAATCTCGATACTCGTCTCGGTGATTGACGGAGCACTGAAGTCGGCTAGCAGATTCTGGACGGTATCCAACTCGTAAGTTTTTCCATTCGTTTCAGCGGCGAGCGATTCTTGCAGAGCGACATTGCGGACAGCACTGCGACGTTCGGCCGACAGGTTGGCGACCTGGAAATTCACTTCCGCGACCTCGTCGGTGATTGGATCGGTCACGCGGATGCGATAGTCACCGTCGTCGAAAACCGGCAGCCGCGTCTCGAAGATACCGGGCCGAAATTGCGTGATCCGCATTGGTTTTGTCTTTTGTTCGCTTCCGCTGGGCAACACAACTTCGGCCACAATATGCCGCTGATCGAGGTCCTCTTCGCGGAGTGGCTCGAAGTCTTCGTCGAACGCTTCGACGGTCACCAATACGTCATCATCCGTCTGATACATCTGCCGGTCGGTGCGGACGACGAATCGCTTGTGACTGCCCAAGGCGTGACTGAGTCCCAGGCGGTGGATCAGCTGACCCCAGAATTGGCGGTAGTATTTTTCGCCATACTTTCGCCGCAGCCGCCACATTTCGTTGTGAGCCAGATAGATCACCTCGCCACGTCCATAACGCCGGATCGCGATCAGCGGTTGCCGAGTCTTTCCGTCGATGCAGGTATCCGTCGGATGTTCGGCCAACACGGTCGAGGCGCGCGGCTCGACGCGTTTGACGGGTTGATACCATGGCAGCCGGCCCAAGTTGGCCCACGCTTTTTGGTTTTCTTCATCAGCCGCGCCCAGCCGCATGAAATCGAATTGCGATGCCATCGGTGAGAGCAGCAGCGTGAAGGTGCGGGCGTCGCGAATCTGAGCGTCCGGGTCGACAACAACTGGCAACATTTCGGCCAACGGTGTGTCGGCCAGTTCGCCAGGACCAAATCGAGGACCGGCCATCACGACCAAACCACCGCCGAATTTGCTGACGAATTCTTTAGTCATCTCGCAAAACCGGCTGCTGAGTGCGGCGGCCGGCATGTCGCCGAGGAAAATGACGTCGTGCTGGAAGAACTCGTTCCGCGGCATTGTCAGACTGGGAACAAACAGGTCGTTCGTCTGCCGGACCGTGGGATCAGATGAACGCAGATAAGTCCGAAATCCGCGCAACCCGACAAGTTTGTCACGGTGAAAGACCTCTTTCACAAACCGCCATTCCCAGGTCGGTTCGTATTCGACGAACAGCAGCCGCAAGAAGTCGTCGATGATCGTGGCTTCACGTTCGGCGCGATTGTTCTGTTGGACGATCTCGCCCTCCAGCGTTTCGACTTCCGCCGTGAACACGAACCGGCCGGCTTCTTCCGGAGTAAACGAAAACTCGGCCGCAACGCTGGGGGCGTTCAATGTCACAATTCGCTCGCCGATCAAAATTGGTTCGGTTTCGTCAATCGCACCGCCGCCGCCGCCGTCGTCTTCGCTGCGTTGCCGAGCCGTCACGCGGACGGTCACGGTTTCTCCGTCGAGTTCCTGTTGCCGCACGGTTGCCAAAACGGTTGTCTGTTCGGCTCGCTTCATTTTCAAAGACATCTGTAGGTCAACACTCAGGTCAACCGCATGCGTCGCGCCGACTCCCAGCGTAAAGATCGGGATGCCTAAGTCGCGTGCCGGTCGCAGCGGCGCGCTGCCGGAATTCTGGCCGAAGTCGCTGATCAGCAACGCCCCCGCCAGATTGGCCGTCGAGTGATGAGTCGACAGGTCTTCCAACGCACTACCGATCGCCGTCACGTCGCCGTGCGCTGTCAATTGGCCGATAATGAATTTCGGATCGATGGAATCGTTGGATTCGGAATTCAGTTCGACGGATTGGACTCCGTCAGTTCGATCGAAACGGTAAATTCGCAGGCGGAAGTTTTCAGCGAGTTTTTCGAGTAAGTTGCTGTCGTCTTTTGCCAGCAGCGCGCGGACGTAATCCGCTCGTGAAGGTTTGTTGGTGCGTGCATCGTTTAACCGCGAGCCAGCGGCGACCGCGTTTGTGGATCCGTTAGCTGACGCGGTCGCCGTTGGCTCGCGGTTAAACGATTTGGTCAACCCGGTCGCTTCATCGAGTTTTTCCAGCTCATCGGCGCCGAGTTGATCGGCAATATTCATGCTGTCAGTTCCATCAACCAGCACCCAAAACACAGGCCGTGGAAGGCTTGTCAGCGTGACTTCCAGAATCGGATCGGCCACGATCAGCAACAAAACACACAACACGATCGCCCGCATGACGGCCAGCACGATTCGAGTCCGCCGCCGGCCGCGAGCCTGGAACCGGAAATAGAAACCGCCCGACAGAAACACCAGAGCCACGCAGCCGAACAACACCCAAGCCGGCCC
>CAUZVF010001053.1:0-2894 GCA_963582955.1 Planctomycetota bacterium | reverse complement strand
GGGTGAAACCGGAATGTCTCATCTTGAGTTCTCGATTCCAGCCCGCGGTTTGATCGGGCTGCGCACCCGTTTGTTGAACGCCAGCCGAGGGCAGGCGGTTATCAATCATCGCTTCGATTCCTATAAACCGGTCGAAGGTGAAGTGCCGCGCCGGGCAAACGGAGTACTCGTCTCGCAGGAAAACGGAACGACCGTGCCCTACGCACTGTGGAAATTGCAGGAGCGATGCGAATTACTGGTTGGTCCCGGAACGGCTGTCTATGAGGGGATGATCATCGCCGAAAATTCGCGTGACAACGACATGGTGGTGAATCCGATCCGAACCAAGAAACTGACGAATGTCCGGGCATCAGGATCGGATGATGCCGTGCTCTTGAAACCGCCTCGCGATATGACATTGGAAGCCGCGCTCGAGTACATTGAAGACGACGAGTACGTTGAAGTCACACCCAAGACAATTCGGCTGCGCAAAATCCTGCTGACCGAAAACCAACGGAAGCGGTCGCGGACACGCAAGACGGGATAAGGAATGGCCGATCAATAAATGTGCGTTTGCTGGTAGCGAGATTTGTGAGAATTCGGACATCGCTCAGGAACTGAATTCCAACGAATTCTCGAACGGTCCAGTCGGCTGAAGCCGACACTCCGCCACCAGGCAACATGTTCGCGGCCCGTCGCAATGATGCCGCGCAGCAACTGATCAAGTTGCAGCCTGCGAACAATCTCCAAAGCCAGCCACGGTCCGCCGAACTTGACGTCGTTTTCCACTCGAACCGCGGCCGCATTCACTTCGACCCATTGCGGTTGGACGGACGTGTCCTCGTCCTGCGGTTGGTCGAACAACGCCAGTTGCCGCCGGCCATGTTGGTCCGCGGAGTGCGTCTCAGGTCGCTCACTCGCATCGCAAGCTGCCTGATCCACACCCAACTGTCCGGCGGCGTCCAGCTTCCCCAGCCAAGCCACAATTCTCTGCCGCGGGCCAGAGTCGGTGCGATACGATTCGACCAGAGCCCAGTAGGCTCGACGTGTCCCGTTTTCATTCTGAAAGTATCGGCGAATGAACATGACCGCGCATGCTATCAGCCGAAATCGCTCCGCCCAGACCAAACCCCTCTCACTACAACGGCTCTGAACGTTTTGGACTCCAAAAGCCACCAACGCACCACTGACACATAACGACTTACGTCGATTTCAACCTGAAATAAATTTTCAAATACTTCATTTTGCTACGTTACTGGGAAACTTGGGCTAGCAACGAAATTGCCAGAATATCCTCTTCAAGAAGCACCGATGCGGGAATCTAACATTCAAAAACTGACTGGAACGTGATCGTCGACATTAACTCCGGACCAAATCCAACCACGCTCGTTCGACCTTGCGAAACACTTCGTTCCAAGTGAAAGGACTCACAAGCTTGTCGACGTTTTCGATGCGCTCCTTTTCGAGTGCTGAGCAAATCGCGTTTGCGAGATTGGCGGTGAACTCGGCAAGGCCGGATTCCTCGGGGACGTCAATCGTCTTCATTTCCGGCAACGGGACAAGTTCCATTACGTCGCGTAGTACGGGAGCCAGATGGTTGACGGCTCCGGGCAGTTCCGTGCAGACAACTCGGCAGCCGCACGCGATGGCCTCGACCAACACTAGCGCCAAGCCTTCGTAAAACGACGGTAATACAAAAATGCGACACGCACGCATCAAATCGGCCAGTGCGGAAGGGTCGAGTTGACCGTGGAAAATAACCGTCGGTGCCAGGCTTTTCATCATCGCTCTGATCGAGTCCGCTTCAACTCCCTCGCCGCCGCCAGCGATGTGCAGCACAAGATCAGGGATCTGCACACGAAGCTTTCCCACAGTGTCGAGCAACCACGGCACGCCTTTGGCATCGCTGAGTTTTCCCGCGTAGACGAGTGACGGCCGTATCGATTGGTCGCGACCGTCACGAATATGAAAGATATCATCCCGGAAACCGCCACCGACGACGTGAATCCGGTCTTTCGAAATGCCCAGTGTTTGGGCAAGCTCGTGCTGCTGGTCATCATGCAGAACCACGAACCTGTCGTTGCGCCGACATCCCGATTTCACTTCCTCGGCCAAATGCGGGCACAGCAATAACTGTCGCAGACCTGTACCGTGACAATGAGTCACCACCGGGACTTGCGGCGCGATGTCCTTCAGCAGGGAACTCAACAGCCAAACGTGATGGCTGTGGATGACATCCGGCCGAGTGGCCTTGAACACTTGCGACACGTACGTCCGCCATGTGATTCGGTATGCGTCCAGTTGCTCGGCCGTCATCGCTGAAAAGCAAGTGCTGCGATACGGCATCACATCGCTCATGCCGGGCAAATCGAAATTGAGCGGCCCCTTCGGGAAGACAAGCGGATGAATTCTGTCGGACGGCAAATCAGCGACAGTGGGTCGCGGATCATCATTCTGAGCACCGATGATCACACCTTGTTGCCATCCCGCGTCGGCTGCACCGCGAACCAGCGCCTGTAATGTCGTACCGCTGCCCGTCAATCCCGGACGTTGTGAGAGGATGTGTAAGACTCGTTTCGCTCGCATGAATGATGGGCCGTAAATACTAAGAATTCGAGAACTGATTCTCTCCCAGTTTCTTAGGCTAGGTTAGCGGGAACCGTTAGGTGACTATGGGAACTCGCATCCGAATTGACGGCAATGCGGAAACAAAAATGATGAGAAAGTATAGATCTGAATGCTCACTTTGTCAGTACGCTGAGATCTTATCGAGAAGTGAATGGACCAAGCTAGTACTACAGCGCTAACTCAGTCTATCAGGAATCGCGAGAATCGAGGAAGGTACGTTTTTCATCGGCCAGGGACGGTCGGTGGGGTGGGTGCTTGAACTTCGGGAGGAAGTGGCATGGATGCCT
>CAUZVF010001052.1:0-2895 GCA_963582955.1 Planctomycetota bacterium | reverse complement strand
GTCGTTGATTGCCGAGAATTCGTAACATCGTGACCATTCCGGAGGAGGAAACAAGAATCGCATTGTATCAAATGGACGATTCCAGCAGGGTGTCGTATCCACTGGGTCACGTAGAAAATCTCTAACTCTATATGCGGTGCGCATTCGAGGGAAACCCGCCCCGACGGGGCCAGAACATATCAGCCCAGGGCAGAGCGTAGTGCCGCCCTGGGTAGCAAAATCAAT
The DNA here is from genome assembly GCA_963582955.1 of Planctomycetota bacterium. Taxonomy (GTDB): domain Bacteria; phylum Planctomycetota; class Planctomycetia; order Planctomycetales; family Planctomycetaceae; genus CAUZVF01. The sequence goes on along the minus strand of CAUZVF010001052.1, from coordinate 2,670 downwards.
GAATGCCAAGCCCTGAAAGGGCGAAACAAAAAGAGCACCGTCAGTTGTTGCGCCCTTTCAGGGCATTCAGGTTGTGCGAACAGGGCACCCAGGGCGGCGGCAACGCTCGTAAAACTCGCATTGCCTTGCCCTGGGCTGATGTGTTTTGGCCCCTGCGGGGCGACCCGTCGTGATACATAGAATTCGTAGGTGTCAGGAAAACCTAATCAGTTACTTTCCATCCGTCGCCACTCACTGCATCATTCGTAGTTCGGCGTTCAATTCGGATGTTCGTTGGACCTCACCTCAGAGTTCAAAGTTAATTCATGACCGATCCCGATCAAATCCTCGAACTTTCGATGCTGGCGGCTTATCTGGTTGTCTTGCTCTGGATCGGCATTCGATCCGCGCGGCGGGTGAAGACTTCGGAAGATTACACTCTGGCCGGACGCAATGTTCCGTGGATGATTGTGCTGGCAACCACGGGCGCGACCATGATTGGTGGCGGAGCGTCGGTGGGGATGGTCTCGAAAGTCGCGGAAATTGGGATAGCAGCGGCTCTGATCACGTGCGCTTGGCATTTGCAGTTGATCTTCACCGGGCTGTTCGTGGCGCCGAAGTTGCGCGGATTGAATCTGATCACAGTGGGAGATTATTTCGAGTTGAAGTTCGGACCGCTGGCGCGCGAGTTGGCGGTTGTGAACTGTGCGATCTTTCTGATCGGAGCTCTTGCCGCCCAAATGGCAGCCATTGGGATGGTGACCAACTCGATCCTTGGCGTCAGTTACGAAACCGCGTTGCTGATCGGAGCGGCCGTCACGATTTTCTATTCCACGGTTGGCGGCATTACCGCAGTTGTCAAAACCGATGTTCTGCAGTTTGTGATCCTCGTGATTGGAATCGGAACCGCTGCGATCATCCTGTTTTCGTATCACGATGGATTTTCCGGGATGGCCGAGAACGCTCAGCGGGGACAGTTCTCAATCACAAGTAACTGGTCGCCGATACGCGTGTTTAGTTTGTTCTTCGCGTATCTGCTGGGCGAAACGTTCGTGCCGCCGTACGCCGTCCGATGTTTCATCGCCCGCGACGCGCAACAAGCTCGGTGGGGAGTTGCCGGCGCTGGAATCTTTTTGCTGTTGTTCTTACCCGTCGCGACGTTGATTCTCGGCACGGCCGCACAAATCAGCCCAGACGTGCAACAGGCGATGGAGAAAGAAAAAGTCCGAATTCAAACGGACGCCTTGGAAGCCGGGACCGAGGTTTCCGACAAAGATGCTAAGAAACAATCGTTTCAGATCGCCTTCCCAACGCTCGTCCGCACGACGTTTCATCCCATCGTTGCCGGACTCGTGATTGCCGCCATCATTGCCGCCGTGATGTCATCGGGCGATAGTTGCCTTTCCTGCCTGTCAACCGTTGTGATGGAAGACGTCTACCGCCGTCACGTCAATCAGACAGCTAGCGATCATCAGCTCTTGCGAGTGGCTCAATGGACTACATTGCTCAGCGGATTGGCTGCCGCGATCTTCGCCTGGTACGTCCGCAACATTGCCGACTTACTCGAATTCATCTACGACTTTTGGGCTCCGACGATGGTGTTGCCGTTTCTCGTGGGCATTTTCTGGTACGACAAGAGCCGCATCATCGCGGTCGTCGTTTCGATGATCGTGGGAATTATTGCCGTCATCGTTTGGCGATTTGTGCTAGGATCGCCAGGCGACATCGGCCCCGCATTGTTTGGATTTGTTGCGGCAGTGATTGCATATCTGATTGCACTCCCCATGACGTCGCAGATTCCACCCGCCGGATTGTTTCAACCGACCGACGAAGAATCGTCACCCGACGGTTGAAATTCGATACCCAAACACGAAATGATGACGCGCGTCGTACGTGGTTCATTCGACTAATTCAACCAAATTATGTGGCATCTAATTTTGTTTAACGCCCAGCCGAAGGCGCCAGCTCGGCGATCCAGCCGGCGGACCAACCTGCAGCCGGCGCCTTCGGCTGGGCGTTAAACAACAAATGCAGGAGAGGATCCCGTGTTACCAAAAACAGCCAATGTTGTTGTCATCGGCGGCGGAGTGTTGGGTACCAGCGCCGCATTCCATTTGGCGGACGCGGGGCACGGCAACGTTGTGCTGATCGACAAAGGTCCGATCGCGAGTGGCACGACGCCGTTTGCCGCGGGCCAGACGGGCTATTTGAACAAAGACCGTACAGCGCTGAAGTTCGGCTCGTACTGCGTCGATTTCTTCGAGCACTTTGAAGAGAAGACCGGCTATGCCATCGATTTTCATCAACATGGAAGTCTGCGAATCGCGCTGACCGACAAATACAAAACCGATCTCGAAATCCGCGTCGCGGCGGCCCGAGAGATTGGACACGATGATGTCGAGTTCATTTCGAACGATCGCGCGAAAGACATGGTGCCAACGCTGGAGCCACCCGACGACTGCCGCATTCTGTTGATTCCCAAGGACGGTTACGTCGAACCAAAATCGGTCGCCGTGGCCTACGCCGCCGCGGCACGCGATCGTGGTGCATCGATTCACACACGCGTTGCCGCGACCGGTCTCGCAACGTCAAACGGTCGAGTCACCGCGGTCGAGACTTCCAACGGGAAGATCGAAACCGACTGGGTTGTGCTGGCGGCCGGCGCGTGGACTCGGCAATTCGGCCAGCAAT
>CAUZVF010001051.1:0-2900 GCA_963582955.1 Planctomycetota bacterium | reverse complement strand
TCATGAGCGGTCGTCTAATTCGATGGGGAGATTGTCCGCTGGAATCCAATCGAAACCGCCAGTGTAGCAAGTACCTTACCTGATGCTACCAGACTTACCGACCTTAGCTCTTGCGTACGCCCATTCAGATCGCCACTCGCGATTCCCGTGTTCAAAGGAAACTCATCGATCGTGACGTTGTACGGCGGTCATTGCCATTGGTCCGATGAGAGTTGATCCAAGACGGTCGCGCTCCGGCTGAGATTTGGGCGTCTTACGCACGTCGCCAGGAAGCTGACGTTTCCCGCTAGTGCTTTGTCCCAATTGAATATTAGGATCAGCCGTTTTGGCGCTAGCCACGGTTACCAGTCAAAAACCGTGGCTAGCGCCAAAACGGCTGATTCAGTGAACCCTAACATTTAGCTGGGACAAAGCACTAGTCGACAGTTTGCGTTATTATTGAGGGCTGATCAAGGATTTCTTGCGTCACCGCGCAACGCAGTTCTTGCAATTGCCACAGTAAGGCGGTTGCGTACCACACCTGCACCAAATGGTGATTGCAAGCAGCCACCTACATGCTGTGTCCAATCCGGTGATCCCCAAGAGATAAAGATTATGGATTTACAGCCACCCAAAGAGCTTGAGTCGTACTGGCGTATGTGCCGGCTGGGAACAACCGTGTTATTGCTTGGGTCATTCGTATTTCCGGGTTGCGACGTGAACAAATCGAGGCCGCTGCCCGATCCCGTTCTCGTGGACTATGTAACCTTGTTAGGAGTGACCGGGCCGGATGCTCCGAATGAGCTTCTCAGCGGATGGGAGCGCGCTTCGCCAGAACAATCCTTGCTGAAAGTCGACGAAGAGGTCATCAAGCGAATCCATATGGCCGTGTCTTTTGATTTGACGCGATACGCTATGAGCGACGAGCTCAAACGAGCTTTGGTGCAGGCCCCTCGTTTGAGGTGGCTAAGAGCCAATGCCAATGGCCATCGATACGTGAATGCGGACGACCTGGAGTGGATCGTCGAGTTGGAGCTTCGTGGATTGTCTCTCATAGATGCCGATTTACACAGCGCCGATTTAGGAGTGCTGCGAAAACTGCATGAACTGCAGTGGCTCAACTTATCGGGTGCTAAACTGCCGGCGATGGGATTACCGCATCTACCGAAACTTGAAGTTTTGTTCTTAGATTACAGTAGTTTGAATATCCCCATGCCTGGACCGGGGCAGTTTCCGAAGTTGAAAATGGTCGGGCTGAGAGATTCAAAGGTAACCGACGATGGGCTACGGAAACTCGTGCAGGCGGCCCCGAAACTCAGGTTCTTGGATCTTGCATGGGCTGACGCAATAACGGCCCGCTCGGTGCCCGTCCTTGGAAGGCTTCAGCAGCTCGAGGGCATCCACGTTCACCATACTCAATTGGAACGTGAGCTGGTTTCTGATGAAGATGGACGCGAGACGATCCCGGAACTCCAGAGGCTCTTACCGAAGTGCTGGATCGGTGTTGGAGGTTAACAACGCGGTGGCGAATGACGCCGACGGTCATCCTGAATAGCCTCGGCGCTATTACAGCCGCAAGCTGGAGCGCGGGCAAGTCAACCATTCTTGCCAGAGTGTAACCAATCTCAGCCCGCGACCCATCTCAGCCCGCGACCCATCTACAACGAAAATTCAGACGAGTGCGGTCCCTTGCCTGAGACGACCCGAATCATTCGCTTGGCAAAACGGATACCGAAGAAAACTGTTGGCGATGACTTAGGGTCACAGAACTAAGACGCACCCGAATCGTTGGCAATACAGCCATTCGAACCACGGTTGAACGCGCAATTTTTGGGCGAATTAGGCGACCGCTTGGGGGCGGGTGGAACGAATCGTCACAACCACGGATTCTGGCTTGCATGGCATCCCCCGCAGGAATACGTACCAGAATTGAGATTCTCCATTATCACTCTGCGCGGTTTTGTTCTCTTCGGACATGCACTATTGTGGGGAATTCACTTTTACCAACCGTACATTTCCTACCGGAGGCGAATGAAGCATGATAACTGTCGGCATGAACTATCACGTGATTGAGGGCAAGCAACAGGATTTCGAAGACAAGTTTGCCGGCGTCATCGACGCGTTGCAGGCGGCCGAAGGTCATGACAATTCGACCTTGTGGAAGGATGTCGCCGACAATGCCTCGTACTTGATCACGAGCGAATGGTCCGACGAACAGGCTTTTACGGACTTCATTCACAGCGATGATTTTCGCGCGGTGACCAACTGGGGAAAAGAGCAGATTCTGTCCGGTCGGCCGCAGCACAAGATTTACCGGCACTAGCCAGACACCCGGAACAGGCTTTGAATCATATCGATTTCGCTCGATATTTTTGGTACCACGTGGTTTAATCTATCGACACGTGCTTTTTTTGCGGATTCATTCACCGAGAGTTCTTTAGTCGTGGAGTCAGTAATGGCCAAATTTATTTCGATCGAGCCCGGCGTGATGGTCAATTTGGATCAGATCGTGACCATCCAATCGAAGGGCGAGGAAGTCCAATTAAAAATGTCCGACGGCAGCGAGTACGCGCTGGCGAAGCAATCGTCCGATCGGTTTTGGGAACTGTTGCATGCTGACGGCAATCGCATCCTGGACGGCACCCAACCCGAGGCGGAGACGATTTGCGATTTGGAAGTCCCTCAAGACCTGCTGAGTTTCGAAATGGAGGAATGAACATTGATCACGCCTGAAATCGATCAGAGGCAAGGCATCATCGGCGTCTCATCGTTTTTGCACATCGTGATTGCGACAATCAGAGTTTTTCACTGAGACATCAACGGCAGTTTTGCGCATCTTTCTGTCGCCTTGCGCTCCGCGAGAGTGGCGCTACTTTCGCAGAAAGGCAACTTTGGTCACCTCTTCGCCGCGTTCTAATAGG
>CAUZVF010001050.1:0-2900 GCA_963582955.1 Planctomycetota bacterium | reverse complement strand
TAACAAAGGTCGATTGATCGACTCGAACGAGTTGCGACTGATTCCAATCGGAGTCAATTCTGCATCCGTGCCGCTGTTTAAAAGCGGCGATTCCGTCGATGTTTTCACAACGATCCGTCGGGGCGCCCGTGGTGGCGAATCAATGACAAAGTTGCTCGTCGCGAATGTTGAATTCGTCGACGGACCCGCGAACGCCATCCACGAACAGTTGATGACTCAAGTGACGTTGCGCATACCGGTAAACGTCGCTTTGCGAATCCTCGAAGAAGGAGCACAACGATTGTTGTCGCTCCGACCGTCGACCAAGTTATCTTCACGCGCGGCAATGATTGCCGCTTCGCCATGGGAGAATAACGACAGCGAATTCTTTGCCCAAATCGTCCAATTGGCGGCGTTGCTGCATTCGAATGGCAATGCTGAGACATCCCAACTGATGCTGTCAACGATAGAGACATTAGGAATTGTTTACCCCGAATTTCCATTCGCAGTACCAATCACTGTTGAATTTCTCAACGAATACTTAGTTGGTTTGGATACAAAAGAGCAACTGGATTCCACGACCATTCACAAGATTACAGAAACGCTGAAGCTGATGAACCAACCAGAGGTGGCAAAAGCTGTTCTCGCGTTCGTAACAGGCGTCGAAGCGCAAAGCAGAGGAATTTCCAGCAGAATCCGAACGCAAACAATCAAACCCGGCAGCACCAACAAAGATGATTCGAGTTTACGTGACGACATTCGATCGCTGCACAACGACGTGAAACGTCTTATTCAAATTCTCGAATCGCGAGAGGCGGCGAAATCAAAACGTGGAATTCGCAACCCGGCGCTACCCGTGCCACAGGAGAAGAATTCCACCAACGGTGTTGGAGCCAAAACCGAACGCCTACGAAAGAGTCCGTCGGCCGTGCTCGTCAAGTCGGCTTCCCGGACAGTCGATCCTAGTCTCAAACCACCACGTCCCGTCGGACCAACGAACGCAGCACGCCGCATCGGCGTGAATGAACACGGCAAACCAACCATTGACGGTCGCGCATTCGCCGAGTGGCAGTACATCGTAGAACTGGAACCGAGCGCCAAGGCACTTGTCCCAGCAGTGCAGGCACTCTGCTCGTTGGGACGGAAGTCGCAACGGGCCGAGGTGATCGATTCGTTAGTCGACGTCGGCCAACGGTTTCTGATCATTGACGATGATGGTATCGCCGGCGCTGATGAACTTGTCCTGGCCGTGATCGTCGAACTCCGCCGACTCGATGACGACGAGTCGCGAAAAGCGCTGGCCGATGTGATCCGTGACGGAACGGCAACGCAACGAACCTCTGCCATCTTACTGGCTTTCTACTCCTTGACCGATAATTGGAACAATGAAAGACAAGAGGCGATACCTTCCGTAATTCGCCAAGCACTACTCGACGTTGCCGACAATCTACACGATGAAACTCAGCGGCGCTATTTGGATCAGATGCTGCTGTCGGTGAATCACGACGACGACGCGGGACGTGACGAGCGGTTTGTCGCCTGGCTTTGGCAGCTCCTCGACGACAAATCGGGAATCAAGACGGATCCATGGCATCGCCAGCAGGCGCTACACGTACTTGTCAACATTCGTAGAGAAGACGCGAAGGTGATCGCACGCACTATCAGTGAATTGGAGAAGCACATCGCACAGACTGCAAAGTTCGATGCGTTCACATATCGGTTGACGTATTCGATGGGCCGCGGGCTAATTCCTCACACAGCCCGGTTGATCGCCTTGTTGAAAAAGATCGGAAGCGAATCCGGCCGCCAACGGCGCATCAGTGTGAATTCGTCTCCACACTACTGGGTGCTCAGTGACAGGATTTGCATGATTGAAATCCTGGCCGAACTGGGCCGCGACGCCGAGGAAGCTCCCGCAGTGATCGAGGAGTTGTTGATGAAAACCAGTCCGGAGAACTGGCCCACCTCGGCGGAGCTGAATGAAGTACTCGCCCAACAGCCCATCCTGGCACAGTTCCAACGCTACGACAGTTATGGTTCGTCGACCGACACAGGCGACCGCGAACCGAAACAATTCGTAATCTCCGCATTGCAAGCACTGTATCGCATCACGGGAGAAAAACCGGACGTCGAACGATTGATGAAGAGACAGAAGGAATGATCTGCGAGGGTGCTTTGCAACGACCATGATGGCGTCATTCCAAAGGTCAGTTTCGCCGTTGGTTTCGACGACGACGATTTCCCGTTCGAAAAGTCGTTTTCTCTCGAGTGCTGTCGCCAAACGCCAAGATTAGCCAGCGCTTTTTGGACAACGAGAGACGTTTCTCGAGTTGGCTGGCTGCTTCTCAGATTTTTCGGATTTGGCAACAGCCGGCAACAAAGAACAGGCTTGCGAAGCCAACCAATGCGGCGCAGCATTGTGCGACCACGGCGATGTTCGGAACGGCGGGCGATAGGATTTGCTCGAAAGCAATCAACGACCACGCGTGTGGTAAAGCGAGGCTGAATCGTTGCATGGTTTCCGGCAACCAGTCTCTCGGCATGAAGCATCCGCTGATGCCGGCCATCCCGATGACGATAAAATTGCCATAGGCTGAAACCTGAGAATCCGTCCGGACAAGCGTCGCGATCAACAAGCCCAGTGACGTTGCCGCCAACGACGTGCACACAATGACCGGCAGCAGCAACCAGGGAGAATGCCCCCACGGCATCCCGAAAACGTATCGTCCCAACGCGAACAGACAAATCCCTTGAATGACCGAGATGATCAAGAACGGCAGGGTCTTTCCGGCTAGCAGGCCGGTTGGCGACACGGGAGTCATCCGCAGGCGATTTAACGTTCCCAGCTCGCGTTCGGCGATGAACGACCGGGCCATCACGTTGACCAGAAAAAACGCAAACATGACCGTGTACGACGGCAC
>CAUZVF010001049.1:0-2905 GCA_963582955.1 Planctomycetota bacterium | reverse complement strand
GTCGAAGGCGTCCTCCAGATAGAGGATCGCTCCGGACATAATCACGATGTCATAGCCAAACGAGAATGCCCCGGCCGCTGCGACCAAGGCAATCAGATAGACGACAGGCCTTGGTGCGATCCCGTTCGTTGCTGGTCCTGGGTTCGTGCTCATCGCCTCGTTCCGGCGTGCCGCGGCTAACTAAGTCAACAAGTCATCCAGCGCTGCCAGCAAGTCAAGAATGTCCCGCTCCGAGTTGAACAGATGAACGGAAGCTCGCACGCGCCCTTCGCGTCCCCAGACGAGAATTCCACGCTGACCGAGTGCTTCGCTGAGTTCCGCGGCACGCGCGTGGAAAAACGTGACACTCGCACCACGTCGAGCCGGTTTGTCAGGAGTGATGACCTCCAGGCCGCGAGATCGCAGTCCTTCAATGAGCAAGCCACCCAATCTCTGGACATGCGCGCCGATCGCCGCGACATCCTTGGATATCAAGTATGGTATCGATTTGTTCAGAACATAGATCCCCGGGAAGTTCGGATACCCGGTCTCGAATCGGCTCGCATTCGGCTTGAGTGTAAACCCCTCGAATCGATCGGGGCCATACGGCGTGACAACGGAATACCATCCGATGTTTGGCGGCTGGACATCGCCAACGGTTTCGCGGTTGACGTAGAGAATCGCCGAGCCGTGCAAACCGAGCAGCCACTTGTAACCGCTGCAAACCAGGTAGTCCGCAAGGTTCGCGTCGACGGGCAGCACGCCAAGCGACTGGGTGGCGTCGAGCAGGAATCGGACGTTGCGCCGACGAAGCTCTTCGGACAAAGCGACCACGTCGTGTCGCAGGCCACTGAAAAAGCTCACGTGGCTCAGCCCCATCAGCCGCGTGCGGGAATCGACGGCGTCCAACAGGTCCTTGGTCATGATCTCCCAGCCGCGATGCTGTACGACGCGAACTTCGACACCCTGTTCGCGGAGCTTCATCCAGGGGAGAAACACCGACGGGAATTCCAGGTCGTTCACGATGACGTTGTCATCGTCTCGAAAATCGATCGTTCCGGCCACCGCGCTGATCGCATCGGACGCCGTGGGCAGGAACGCCACGTCGTCAGGAGAAACTCGTAAAAGTTTTCCGAGCGAGTCTTTACAGCGTGTCGCAACTTCGGCATGACTTAGCCGCCCTGGAGTTCCGTTCGCCTTTTCAACGGTATATCCCTGCAATGCGGCAGCGGCGCTTTTCAACAGCGGTCCTTCCGCGCCGCTATAGAGATGCGTCACACTGTCAAGGCCGACAAAATCCGATCGTGGTGCCAAGGCGATGCCTGTCACATCAAGCCTCCGCGGGCTGTTCAATCAAAGCCGTCAGATATTCAACGCCCTTACGCATAGCATCAAAGGGATCGTCAACACCTTCGTATTCCACCGAGAGAAAGCCGTCGAACTTTCTTTGTTTAAGACAACGGATCACCCCGGCCAGGTTCACAACACCGTCGCCGAGTACTGCCGGACAATAACGAACGCCGTCAGTCCCCGTCAATTCGACCTCCACGCGCGGTGCGGCGGCTTCAATCGGCTTCCAGTCTTTGACGTGCACATGGACGGTGTGCGGGGCGAGCAGATCGAGTGCGTCGATCGCATCTTCGCCGACTAGCAGAAAGTTTCCGGCATCGAACACGAGCTTCATTTCTGCGACGGACGTACAGATTTCGAGCAGATCAGCCGCGCGCGCGTAGACATCGGCCTGAAACCCGACGTTTTCTATTGCCAGTTGCAATCCGTGTTCTGAGGCTGCGGGCGCGCATTGCCGCAAAGCTTCGACAATCCAGCCTCGCGCTTGGTCGGGATCCACGCCCATCGGAAGCGCGCCCGGAATCACGACAGCCCGTGGCGCGCCTAAGCGACGAACCCGATCGAACCGGGAACGAATTCCGTCGATTTGCCCTTGTCGATGTCCGGCATCCGGCGTCAGCAATTCGGAAAAGAGATAGCAAGACGGAACGTGCTGGCCGCAGTCCTCAATCGATGCAAGCAATTCCGATTCATCGCACTGTTCGATCAAGCGATCGCTGAGCTCGACGCCTTGGGCACCGACGCGTGACGCAAGTTGAACGACATCAACGGGGTTGAGCTTTCCTCGTTGATGAAGCCCGTAAAACGATTCGAGATTCAACGCAATCTTCATGTTTCCGACTGCCGACTATTGTGGCGATGCGTCCAAGAGCGAACGAATGTACTCAACTCCCATTCGCGTCGCATTTTTCGGCTCCTTGTGGCCTTCGTATTCGATCGAGACGTAACCCTGATAATCGAACCGGCGTAGTTCACGGATCGCCGCTGGCAGATCGAGGATTCCCTCGCCGAGAAGTTGGCCCGTGAAGCGCCGTCCTGTGGTGTTGGCAAATTCGAAGGGATCCTGATTCGTTGCGTTCTCCGGCAATTCCACCCAGTCCTTCAAATGAACGTGCACCATTCGATCGGCGACGCGCTTCAAAGCCTGGAGGTTGTCTTCGCCCGCCAGAAAAAAGTTCCCAACATCATAGACGAGCTTCAAATCGGCACCGACTGCCTCACACGCCGCCAGCATCTGGTCGCTCGTGCCGTAGACGACGGGTTGCCAGCCGACGTTGGCTAGCGCGGGCGTGATCCCGCGACTCTTCGCCTCAGGCACGAGTGTTTGGAGCGCCTCGGTGAACCAGTCGCGCGCTTGTTGGTGCGTGTATTCGGGCTTTGGAAAACCAGGGATGATCAACACGGTCGGGGCACCGAGTGTTGACGCCCAATCGAGCTCCTCGACGGCCTTGGCAATTGCCGCTTGACGCCGGCCGGCGTCGGGAAAATCGGTCACGCAAAACAGGTCGTAGCAGGCCGTTTGCATGGAAACTTGATCCAGGGCCGCTCTAATCCGGGGCACCTGCTCTGCGGTGAC
>CAUZVF010001048.1:0-2912 GCA_963582955.1 Planctomycetota bacterium | reverse complement strand
ATACCATGTTTCGGGAGGGCGAAGCTCCTGCTGAGCCTGTATTTCTTGATGTTTCGGGTCGGCAGGAGCCTCGCCCTCCCGGTTTTGAAACCATCTCTAGTTATTCGTGATCCGTCACGACGGACGCAAAGATAGTTCTCGAGCCACGTCGTCCCGCTTCCCAGACGGCGACGACCGGACCCTCGCCGCCCGGCGGCGCGGCAATCATGGGGTCGTTTGCTCGCACCGCCAGCTTCGTTGGTTTCGACGCCGCCGGACTCATCAGCCACAGGTTACTGTTTCGTTTGGTGACCCATACGACATAGGCACCTTGTTTTGTACCTGCGGCCCACGGTAAGACTCCGGGAGCAATGAGTTTCTCTTGATTCGTTTCGGGATCAACACGAAATATTTGATTCTTGCGTTGCCAAACGGTTGTGGTTTTTCCCGGAGCAATGACTGCCAGCCCGCCACCGTCCATGGGACAGACTTGCAATTTCCAATTGCCAAGACCTTGCTTAACAGACTTCCCAAACGTTTTGCCGCCATCTTTCGAAATGGCCAAATAGAAATCGCGACATCCATCAAGATTATTTCGCCACATAACGTAGATCGCGCCGTTGGCATCGTAAGCAACCGTCGGTTGGCAACAGGGGCATACGAATCCATCGGGTGATTCGTAAATCAATCGATCCTCGGACCACGTCTTACCACCATCGTTCGAGCCGGCACAGAAGATTCGATTGTGATTCCTCATTTGGCCCCGCTGGTCCAACCAAACACAAAACAACTGACCGTCCCGCCCGGCTGCCATGGCGTGGTATCCCTGATTGGAAACATCGGGAGCATCGGTCACGCTCGTGGGACCTTGCCAAGTCTTTCCACAATCGGCCGAACGCCATGCCAGTATCTCCGCGGCCCGGCCCATGGCCGTGATGACGACCGCATCGGAACTTGCAGCGATTCTAGGTCCTTTGCGATATCCCAGACGTAGACGTCGAATTTGACCGACGCTGACTGGAACTCCATAGCTCTTTCCACCGTCCGTTGAAACGGAACAATAGAAGTTCTCGCGGTTGCCGAAGGTGATGTAGATCGTTCCGTCCGGACCGACGGCGGCTTGTGGCTGTCGCGCTTCGGGTATTTCTGCCTTCGGCACCACGCGAACCACATCGGCCGGGAGCGCGCTGCGAATCCCGCAGATCAACAGCAGCAAAACTGAGATTGCTTTACATCGCATCATCGTTGCACCTCGTGGTCGGCGTTCAGCCGAACTTCTTTTTGAATTGCGAGACCGTTGGATCACCGGGACGATTCGGCAAATCGACGGGAGTCTCCCAGTCGGCCGGAACTTCGTCCAATTTCACAGGGTTCCCGTTGTTGACGAGAATCGAACGCCATCCGGCAAGGAATATCTTGTTCTTGTGGAGAATCTGATCGAGGCTTTGCGGCATTTGTTGGCTCTTTGCCATATGCTCGAAAGCCCACAGTGTTGGAGCCCACACTTCCGTCTTGTTATACGGATATCCGGTGCCCGGATCGATCGCGAACGATTTGGCCGGTTCGCTATCGGCATGGATTCGAATCGCACCCCAACCGCCAGTCTGTTGCAGCGTCCCGAAGAACTGACGACCGTCCTCTTTGCGGTGCTCGAAGGTCATGACGCCACCTGGTTTATGCCACGACTTCGCCCGGTACGAAACCGAGACGACCGGGTTTCCCGCTTCGACGATTGCCCGAAAGACCATGTAAACTCCGTGAATGCCGTGCGTCGGATAATCGTCAGCTCCGTTCGTCGCGTTGTAAGAAGTGATTTGCTTGTCCATCGCCCACGCCTTTGCACCGACGATCTCGCTGTTGTGTTCGAACGCTGACGGTACAAGAATTGTCGCCATTGACTTGCGAGCCAACGCCAACATCTTGCGTGCTTTGGCCAACGAATTGGTGAAGGGTCGATTGATGAGATTCGGCAATCCCGCTTCAAGATAGGGTGCGTGCAGAATGTGGTTCCAAGGATGGCTGTAGTAACCACCGGAAATGATGCCGTCGACTTTGCCGAGCATGTCGTCAAAGTTTTTGACCGAATCGCATTCAAACCCTTTAGCAAAACCGGCAGCCTTGTCCGGATCGATATCCCAACAATGAGTGATCCGCATCCCCGTGAATGGAATCTGATCGCCGCTCGCATTGATCAGCGCCGCCCAGTTGGCCGCCAAATGTGAGTACGACCCGACGTTTAGACAACCCACGCGGAATAAGTCGCCCGAGTTGTTCGCCGCTTGGCCATTCCCCGCGAGAGTCTCGGACGCAGTGATCGCGGCACCCACAGCGGGCACGGCGGTTAATAGTGACCGGCGGCTTATCTTCGTGGATGCGTTCATGAGCGTTGCCTTCTATCAAAATGAGGCCGGAGCAATGCCGCATGATATCACGCTTTCGTGTCGGATCGAATTAAGAAGTAAAATCGACCAATCCGGGGGAATAAGAATTGGGTTGAAAGGATCATTGCTTTGTACAAACCTTTGCACCGACCGAGGCATCTCGTGAAACACTTGCTAATAAGAATCCCATCGTCAGTCGTTGTCACAGTCGGTCTTCTTGCTGGCTGCAGTTCCGGTGATGGAGTTCAAGAGGACCGCACGATTCACTCGTCGCGCGACGGCACTGCAACCAGTTTTCAACATGGTGACAAAGGTGTCTTCGTCAAGCGAGACGGCCGGTTAGAGCAGGTTTTCGCGCCCGATGAGGATGTGCTCGCCACGAGTTCTCCTCTATGGTCTCCGGATGGAACACAGATGATCTTTACTAGTGCCGTTGCCGTTCACGGGCCATCGTCGCGCGGCACAACGATCGCGTGGGACGATTCTCCCGACGGACGCGTGATGGATCGCGAGGCAATTCGATACACGTGTTGGTTGCATCCGAAAGATGCT
>CAUZVF010001047.1:0-2913 GCA_963582955.1 Planctomycetota bacterium | reverse complement strand
TGCCATGCACGCCGCCGCCGCTAATGTTTCCGCTGGCCATGTTGCGGTTGTCGGAATGGGTCGCGCGACATTGTCGCAGCCGGACTTCGCCAAGTTGCTGCAAGAATATGGCCGCATGGACCGCAAACGAATCTGCCGAACGTTTTCGTATTGCACCAACCTCATGCGGACGAAAGACCATCCACTGGGACAATATGCAACGGGCTGCCCGCCGTTTGACAAAGAGACTTACGGTCCGTTGTGGAAGGAAGCGGAACCCAAACTAAACAAACAATAGGTAATTCCGGGTTGTCAGGACTTTGCTCATTGGAAGACCAGTGTAAATAAAACCAGAAACCGATTTTCGGGAATTCACCAGTTTTTCATTGACACTCAATTTCATCCCGTTCACAATCTGCAATTAGAGTTATACTTGTGCCAAAACTGGGCATTTATTTGCCGGCGTGCATCGTCAACCCCGTGGCACACGCATTACACACTCCCATCGATCTTCGGGTCGGTGGGAGTTGTTTTTGCGCACGTAATGCGTGATTGTTCTGAACCGTGTTCGCACATTCGGCACCGAAAGGCAAATTCAGCGCCGAATTGAATCAACCTTTGGTTGCGCGTTGTTCGAATGACGCCCAATTGTCAGTGCGGATTCTTCTCGTTTCCGAGCCTCTTTCGCGGAGTCCAAACATGCCGAAACAATATCGCGTTGGTGTCGTCGGACGGACGAAGCACGGCCGTTACGGGCATGGATTGGACACCGCGTGGTTGGCCGTACCAAATACAAGCATCGTTGCCGTTGCCGATGACGACAAAGCTGGGCTGGCGGCAAAAGCACGTCAACTGAAAGTCGACCAGGCCTTCGCCGACTATCGCGAGATGCTCGACAAGGCGAAACCGGATATCATCGCGATCTGTCCACGCTGGGTCGACCAGCATTACGCGATGGCTCTGGACGCCGCCAAACGGGGAATTCATGTTTACATGGAGAAACCGTTCTGTCGCACTCCGGCTGAAGCCGACAAATTGGTCAAGGCGTGTGAACGCAACCATGTCAAATTGGCCATCGCCCATCCCACGCGGTACAGTCCCAAGATCGAGACGATCAAACGGCTGATCGCGGACGGGGCGATTGGCAAAGTTTTGGAATATCGTGGCCGCGGTAAAGAAGACCGGCGCGGCGGCGGTGAGGATCTCTGGGTTTTGGGCGCTCATGTGATGGACATGATCCTCGCCATTGGCGGCAAACCGACGTCGTGTTTCGCAACCGTCAAGCAGTCGGGAAGACCGGTTACGAAAGCCGATGTTGTCGAAGGTGCCGAAGGAATCGGACCGTTGGCAGGCGACGCGATCGCCGCACGCTACCAAATGCCGGACCAATCGACTGCTTATTTCAATTCGATCCGCAACATGGCTGGACAGCCTCGCCGATATGGACTGATGATCTATGGTTCAAGAGGGATCATCGAACTTGTCGAAGGAACTCTGCCGTCCGTGAAATACCTGGGTGATCCCAGTTGGTCACCGGGCCGTAGTGGCGCAAAGTGGCAAGACGTATCTTCGGCGGGCATCGGCAAGCCGGAACCGCTGAAAGGCGAGAAGTACCAAGCCCGTCATACGCTGGCGATCCTCGACTTTCTCGACGCGATCGAAAAGGACCGGCAACCGTTGTGCAACATGTATGAGGGACGTTACATCGTCGAGATGATCGCGGCCATATTCGAATCGCACCGTTTGGGAACGGCGGTTTCGATGCCGCTAGAGAATCGCGATAACCCACTCACGATGTTGTAGCACACACCGCAACAGCCACGTGAAGTTGCGCACGGGCCATCACGTCGGCGATTGCTAATTCCGGTTGGTCCTTGGGAATTGGCGGAATCACTTCGAGGACTCTTCGGCGGAATCCCTGGCGAGGGTTGACGGCGATTTTGTGTCATGACAATCTAAGACCGAACGAGTCCGGTATTCTTTGGGCAAATTGATGAAGAAAAAGAAGAAGAACAGAGATGAACTTACGGTGTCTATCGTGGTTGTATGCCACAACTACGGCCGATATCTGAAGGACTGCTTGGAAAGTATCCTCGCACAGACGCGACGGCCTGACGAAATACTTGTCATCGATGACGCGAGCAAGGATAAAACCGCCAAAGTCACCCGGCGTTTCAAATCCCAGGGGATCCGCTATCGCCGCGTTCGCAATCGCAACGTCCACAAGAGCCGTCGCGATGGAATGCTCAGGACAACAGGCGACATCCTTTGTTTTATCGACACCGATGACAAGATTCCCAAGCGGTACGTCCGGCGCGCACTCAAGAAATTCAAGGACCATCGCGTCGCGCTCGTCTATTCCGACTGCCGATGCTTCGGGAAAAAGACGACGCTGAAGCCCTATCCCGACGAATTCCGCATCGAGGATTTGCAACGCGACAATTTTCTGCATGCCGGCAGCATGGTGCGGCGTGAAGCGCTGGTGCAGGCGCGTGTATTCGATAAAGAAATTCAGCCGAAAGTGACGCAAGGTGATTGGTTCCTGTGGCGGCATACACTTGGCCGGACCTGGACGGCATGTAAGCAAGAGTCAAAATACCGTTATCGAATCCACGGGAAGAACAACCACTTAGCCAGGCGGCGCAGCCCGAGTCACTATTTCGAATATGCCGGACTGAAGCACGAAACGGTCACTCTATTCATTCCGTTGGCCGGCCGTTGGTATTTTTGGGAAAGAATGCGTACGTTTCTCGAGAATCAAACATGGCCTCACGATCAGGTCCGCCTGATTCTGTTGGACACAAGCCAAGATCCGTGGTTTAAGCGAGCCATTCGCGAATGGGCCGCGCAGTGTGATTACGATGATGTGCGATGCGAATCGGTGTCGTTCGGTCGCCAAGGCCTTGCTGATGAGGAACGTCACAATCGCACCGA
>CAUZVF010001046.1:0-2914 GCA_963582955.1 Planctomycetota bacterium | reverse complement strand
TCTTCAGCGCGGATTCGGACGACGATACACGGCAACGATAAGAGTAACGGCACTAAAACGACAAGCTGCGGGTTTGAAAGACAGCAGGCCACGATCATCGTGAACTCACCCAAATAGGCTGGATGTCGGACAAGCCGATACGGACCCCTGATGACGATTTCTCGTACGGCGGGAAGAACTGCGAACGACCGGCCCAGGACAACGAACGACACGATCGCCAGGATTGTCCCACTGGCAAACATCAATTCCGCATACAGAGGCCACGCTTCAACGGGAGCCGCGACTTTGAAGGCACAGCCACAAACGATCAAAGACGGGACGCAACTGAGAACCGATCGCCAGTCACCGTGACGAACTTGTGACTTGCGCGTGATGAACAGAACTCCGACGGCAAGATTCAATGCCGTGATGCAGAGGCGCACGGTCGTTGTCCGCGCGGCCGGAGCGCTATCATAAAGCCCCATCGCGGCCCAACAAATTGCACTCAGTCCAAATGACAAGCTAAGAATGAATTCCCGCCGTCGTCGGAGTTGCGAGCCTCTCGCCATGCCCGTATCAATAGATCCAGAACGACCAGCCAAATGCCCAACTCAGGAAATTAATGAGCAGAAGCAATCCAATCCAAATCAACCAGCCACCACCACGACCACGACCACGACCACCACCGCCGCCTTCGTTATCATCAGACATCTGTTTCGTCCCTCATTTATTGGAAATCAATTGATGTCAAGACAAGCCGAATTCATGTGCACGAGCGCAGAACGTCTATTGAACCGATAGAGTCCCTGGCATTCAACAACCAAACCACAAAATCTTTAGAGCCACATGTCGAGCACGCACAAGATCGTTTACGGAATCGATGACCGGCCCCCGGCCACGAGGGCTTTCGGCCTTGCGATGCAACATGTGTTGACAATGTTCGGAGCTACCGTGGCCGTGCCGTTGCTGCTGAGCCAGCGAATGGATATCTCGTCCCAGGACACCGCCCGGCTGATTAGCGCGGTCATGTTGTGTACGGGTGTGGCAACGCTGTTTCAGTCATCGTTGGGGACACGGCTTCCCATTATTCAGGGAACGTCGTTTGCGTTTCTACCGGTCTTCGAATCGATTATCGACGCCGGACACGCCCAGCAATGGTCAAGTCATCAAATACTGCAGTACATTGCCGGAGCCATCATCGCCGGTTCCATCGCCGAGGCCGTGTTTGGCTTCACGGGCCTCGCGGGAAAAATTCGTCGTTATCTTTCGCCGGTCGTTGTCGGACCGGTCGTGATGTTGATTGGCTTGGCACTGTTCGAACATGGTGCTCCCAAAGCGGGCACTGACTGGGCAACATCGGGAACGACCATCCTGCTGGTCATCGTCTTTTCGTACGTTCTTTCGCGCCGGTTCGGCATGTTACAGATTCTGCCGATCCTGAGTGCGATTGTCATCGTCTATGTGGCTTGCTTGGTGTTTTCATTAACCGGCGTTCTTCCTGACAATCACGTTTCGCATGTCAGCCTTCAGTCCGTTGACAACTCACCGTGGCTGCGGGTTCGGCCCAGCGAGTTGTTCTTGCCGTGGGGAGTTCCGCAGTTTCGATTGGGATTCGTTGTCGCGATCTTCGCGGCGTTCCTGGTTTCGATTATCGAATCGATCGGAGACTATCACGCGTGCGCGCACATGAGCGGTGGTGGCGATCCGACTCCGAAACAGATTTCAAGAGGCATCGGTTTCGAAGGCCTCGGCTGTCTGTTCGCGGGATTGTTCGGCGGACTGACATCGACGTCTTATTCCGAAAACATTGGGCTGGTGGGTTTGACGCGAGTCGGCTCGCGTTACGTCGTGCAGATCGCGGCGGTCATACTGATCTTCCTCGGCCTGTTCGCCAAATTCGGAGCCTTCGCCGCCACCATTCCCGGAGCCCTTGTCGGTGGGCTGTACTGTGTGCTGTTCGGACTGATCTCGGCCGTTGGAATTCAACAACTTGCCAAAGCCGACCTGAACAGCCAACGAAACTTATTCATCGCCGGCTTCAGCTTGTTCATGGGCCTGTCGGTTCCCGCCTACATCGGCGGAAAAGTGCCCATGTATCAGCCGGGTGCCGAAGAGTTGCTGGCCAACATCCCGGCTTCGCTGGAATGGGTGAAAGACATCATCATGGCCGTCGGAAAAACAGGCATGGCGGTCGCCGCCATCATTGGAATTGTGCTAGACAACCTGATTCCCGGAACCGACGAGGAACGTGGATTGTAGATAATTCAAACTGTAACCCCACCGACCCCGCGTCGGTGGGAAAATGACTTGAGAGCTACCCGATTCGCGTAGCACTTGAGTCACACATCCACCGACGCGGGGTCGGTGGAGTTTCAATCAACAGACGGCCCGCGTCGGTGGGATTCACTTTTGTTCCACGATTTGTTATCTGTTGACACTGAGAGCGGAATGGTTGCTCACTGAAATTGTGAAAACACATCAACGGAATCGGAGTAACGGAATGATCCAGACACGTATGGTCTTGTTGGTGGGGCTCGTCTTTCTGGCTGCTTTATCGCGACTTCTGCCGCATCCTCCGAATTTTGCTCCGGTCTGCGCGATCGCGTTGTTCGGCGGAGCCATGTTTGCACGCAAGCGTTGGGCATTCATCGTTCCGGCGTTAGCGATGCTGCTGAGTGACGTCATTTTATATCGGGGCACGTACGCAGCGTGGAGCGAGGACTTTCTGACGACGAGTTTGCCGAACTATGTTGCTTTTCTCATGATCGTATTCATCGGCCTGTGGCTGAGAAAACGTCGCAGCGTTGCCAACATCTTCGCGACAACTCTGTCAGGTTCGGTATTATTCTTTTTGGTGTCAAATCTCGGGGTGTGGTTGTCGGGATGGTATCCGATGGATTTCGCTGGTTTAGTAGAGTGCTACTGGATGGGAATT
>CAUZVF010001045.1:0-2914 GCA_963582955.1 Planctomycetota bacterium | reverse complement strand
GCCACTGCTATTTCCTGCGGCCGACGAAATGTTGAAAGAGGGTGTCTTCGATCTGCTGGGACCGTCGGGAACTCGGCTGGTCTATCTGGCGCAGATTCAGACAACCGACGCCGCGAACGTCAAACTCGATATGCTGGAACTGATCGGATTGCAGGCTGAGCGGTTGCCTCCGATGCCAGCCGATAAGCAGCAAGCGGCCAACCTTGTCCCCAACCAAGTCGCAGTGTTGTGGCCACAACGCGACGTTCCGATGCCGCTTGACCCGCTCTTGTTGTACCGTGAGAGCGACCTGACTCAGGAACTGTTATTCCTGAATCGCGATCGCAACGGCAAGCAGGTTGAATTCCTCAGCTACACCACCGGTCGAACCGAACGTGACAAGTCGATGGCCGTGGCGATGAATGAACTGCTAAGTTTGGTCTCGGGTCCGCGACTCACGGATTCGCTGAAAGTCGAATTCAACGAAGACGGCTCGGTGAAGTCGGCCGAACTGATCGGTCTTAGCGACGTCGGCACTGATGATGAGCCGATTGATGCTCCGCAATCCACAGAGGCAATATTCGGTGATTTCGAAATCCAAGCCGAACTTGGTCGAGGCGGCATGGGTGTTGTCTATCTGGCGCGTCAGCTTTCGTTAGGCCGGCCTGTGGCGCTCAAGGTGCTGCCCAAAGAAATGGCGAAGGATGAGGTGACTCTTGCCCGGTTCCAACAGGAAATCTCGGTACTGGGACATTGCGAACACCCGAACATCGTCAAGATCTTGGCGAGCGGCACGCTGCCAAACGGTCAGTTGTATTATGCCATGGAATATGTGCTCGGAGCCGATCTGGAACGTGTGTGGCAGGAATTGTCCGAAACCGACGAAGATGCGGGGACGTCGCGACTTGGTTCAACGACCTGGAATGATGCTGTCTATAGCGCCAGCCTGCAAGTTCGACAAGAATCCGCAAACCGGCCAATCGGAATGAAAACGAAAGCAGTCGAAAACGACGAATCACTGCTGCAATCGACTTTTGTGCGCGGAGATGAGCAAGAGGGCTTGGAAGAACAGATGCGAACGTTGGCTGATTTCGGTGTCGCCCCGCTGCCTCAGTTGCCCGATGCCGACGACCAGCGGGGTGGATATGCGCGTCGAATTGCCGGAATTGTTCGTGACGCCGCGCGGGCGTTGCAAACCGTTCACGAAATGGGTGTTGTGCATCGCGACATCAAACCGTCGAACCTCGTGCTGACGGCGGATGGAAGCCGGGTCGTGCTGATGGACTTTGGATTGGTCAAAGGCGAGGGCACGGCTCTGACGACGGCCAGTTCGGGAGGATTCCTGGGAACTCTGCGTTACGCCGCTCCTGAGCAACTCGCCTCGGCGACTCTTCAACTTGGACCGGCCGCTGACGTGCGCGCGTTGGGCGTGACGACGTGGGAACTACTCACTCGCAAGCGCCTGTTTGCCGACGCACACGACGAAGTGCAATTAGCTCAGGCGGTTCACGAACAGGATGTTCCATTACTCAGTTCAGTCGATCCCGCGATTGATCCCGATCTCGAGGCGATTGTTGCGCGCGCGACTGAGCGGCGTGTTTCCGATCGAATTCAGACGGCCCAAGAATTGGCTGATTATCTGGATCTGTATCTCGCCGGAAAACCGGTCCCGCTGCGCACCTCAGGCAAGCAGGAACAACTGAAACGTTGGGTCGGTAACAACCGGGCCTTGACGGCAACCGGCAGCATCGCCGTGGTCGCACTGATTCTGATGGCGTGGTTGGCGACCCAATATTTCTTTCAGCAAGTTGCACCGACAAATGATGAGAAACCAGGGTCAGTTGCCGGTGCTGGCACGACGCCGAAATTTCGCATCGCGACGTCAACTTTTGTCGGATACGCGCCGATTCAACTCGCGCAGAAAAAAGGATTCTATGACGGGATCGATGTCGAAATCATAGTAATTGACGATCGGCCGGAACGGCGGAGCCAACTGGTTGCGGGAGAAATTGACGCCGCTGTCGATACCGTCGATGCTTTTACAAGAGATGTCGCGGAAGAACTGCCAATCAAAGCAGTATTGAAAATAGATGAAACCTTTGGCGCGGATGGAATTGTCGCCCGCGAAGAAATCAACAGCATCGCAGAACTAAAGGGAAAATCTGTCGCCTATGTCCACAGTGACGTCTCCCATTTTTTCTTGTTAGACCGGCTTGCCGCGAATGGGATCTCAATCAGAGACATCAAGACGAAACCGATGGAAGCCGACGAAGTGGCGGATGCATTCATCAACGGCAAAGTTGACGCGGTCGTGACCTGGGAACCCGATTTGTCACGGGCCGCCGCGCACGGAAAGATTCTGGCAACTTCGGCACAGACGCCCGGACTGATCGTCGACATCGTTACGGTCAACGAGAACTTCCTTGAACAGCACCCCGAAGCCATTCAGGAATTTGCGAAAGGGTGGTTCAAGGCGATCGAGTTCATAAAGTCGAATCCCGCCGAGGCTCACGCCATCATGGCCGACTCGACTGGCCACACACCGCAATCACTCACTGAAATGTTGGCCGGAATCCGATTGTCCGACGCGGACGACAATCGCGGCTTCTTTCTCAAGGATTCCTCCGGCAACTGTAAGTTCACAAAACTGTTGAGCCGCGCCGCCGAGTTTTGGGCTGCCGAGGGAATCATCGGCGCACAACCAGATCCCAAACAGGCTGACGGTTCGGCGGTCGTTCTTGCTGCGATCGCAAACAGAACCGCACCGGGAACCGGCAAGAAGAAACACGACGGCAGTGCAAATCCGATCAAGATTGGCATCCTGCATTCTTTGTCTGGAACGATGGCCGGCAGCGAAACGGAAGTTGTCAATGCAACGAAGCTCGCGATTGCCGAGCTGAATCAAGGCGATGGGCTGTTAGGCCGGTCAATCGTG
>CAUZVF010001044.1:0-2916 GCA_963582955.1 Planctomycetota bacterium | reverse complement strand
ATACCCTCCGCCCTCGTGGCCGTCCCCGCAAGCAACAGCCAACACCGCCAAAATGACCCCCGTCCCCTTTTGTCCTTCGACGTGCCAAGCGGAGCTTGGGAACGAGAGGAACGAGAGACGGCTTGCGATCAAGCCCGATCGGATATTCCGCGACTCTCTTTCGTCCTCTTTGCATCGACGACTGATTCGAGCATTGTGAGCACTTCTTCCGGGGTCATTCGTGATGTTTCGACGAGTACTGCGTCGTCGGCGCGGCGGAGCGGGCTGATTTTGCGATTGGCGTCTCGCTCGTCACGGTCGTGGATTTGTTGGACGATTTCTTCAATCGCGACGTTTGTGCCTTTCGTTTGCAGTTCAGCCTGTCGTCGGACAGCTCGCTCATGGGGGTCGGCCGTTAGAAAGAATTTACAATCGGCGTTTGGAAATACGACCGTTCCTTGATCGCGGCCTTCGGTGACGATGTCGAGTCCGATCGCGAGGTGTCGTTGTTGCTTTTCCAGCTCATTGCGGACATCAGGATTCATCGCCACGACTGACGAGACTCTTGACACGTCTTCTTGACGGATGAATTCCGTGACATCCTGGCCGTTTGCGAAGACTTGTTTGCCAGAAAAAGTGATTACGACATGCCGAGCAGCCTCGGCGACCTGCTTGTGGTTGTCTAATTCGATTTCCTGTTGAAGGCACGTCCAGCCGACGACGCGGTACATGGCGCCGGTATCGAGAAAATGGAAGTGTAGCCTTTCGGCAAGGCCACACGCGGCCGTGCTTTTTCCGGAACCTGCCGGGCCATCAATCGTGACAATCATTCGCGTGTCTTTTCATTCTCAGTCTTCGAATCGCAATTCAACGTCGGCGATTTCGTGCGGTGTGATTTCCAATCGGACACAGTCGTCCTCGATGTTCAAATCACTAATCGTGCGGCCTTGGAAGTCGCGCTGCCGAGCCGTCGTGGGTGTGCGAAAACAAGTCAGCTTGACGCTCTTGTGGCGTCCTTCGGTTTCGATCAACCGCAATGCAAAGCCGTGACCTTGCCCGGGTGTCTCGTGATCGTACTCTTCTTCAATGCTCACGGAGTTCTTCATTGGCTGGATCAATGGCAGGATTCTGGTGATGAGCACGTTGCGGGTATTGACATGGAAAAACCATCCGGCATCACCTGAAACAGGCGGTCCGCCCGATGTCGGGATCACGCTGGCCGGCACCATGGCATCGAGTGCACTTTGCATGGGATAGTTTTCATCGACCGCGATGACGAACCGGAATCGGTGCTGGTTTTCTCCGCTCGTTACCAGAATGCTGTCGAGCATTCGGAGACCGGTCTTACGATGGAATGGCAGACCGCAACTGAGGATTGTCGTCCGTTGCTGCTCGTCGGCGATTTCCAGGTAGTAGGGTGATTCAAATCGCTCGCTGCCAACGCTTTGGGCTCCGGTCAGCAGTGCCCGCGTCAGCGACGCTGTAATATCGTTCCAGGCAAACCGGCAGCCAAAGTAGTTGCTCCACGGATCACCCTCCGGCATGCGGTCGATTTCCAATTCAATTTCCAGTTCGACGACGGGACGCCCTCGCCACACGCGGACTGTCTGCTGGTATCCGGCCAGCCGGGTATCGTTCTGCTGATCGATGATTTCACCGGATGTTACGATTTCGCCGAGTGCCGGGCCATTGCAAGTGACCTTGGAATCAAGGCAACGCATTTGCGAATAATAGGTCTTGGTTTCCTCGGCCGCTTCACCTTCACCGACGGTCAATGATCTTTCGCGAGGAAACCGAAACGCCAATTGCTGGCTGAGCCGATTCGGGCTGCGTCCGTAACCTTTGATTCGAGCAATTCCGCCAGTCACCTCGCTGATCGCGACTTCGAAAAGCTCGTTCCGCAGCAGATTGTCTTCGGCCAATGGGACCTTCGACGGCTGTTCTTTGTTGCTCTCGGTATTGCTGTTGGCAAGCCACACGAATCCACAACCGGGAACTTCGACGAGAGCCGTTTTTCGTGACTCGTCAAATTGAGTGCCCTTGACGGCTCCTTCGATTGGCGGAGCGTGTTGCCGATCCGGCAAGTCGACAGCGATCGTGCGACTGAATGACAACGGATTGACAATCAGGTAACCAGATTGATCACCGCCACGATGTAGCAACCCATCGGATAATTCTTTGGCAGCGGCATTCGAGAAATCCGACAGCGCCGCATCAGCCTTCGACGCGTGATCGTCTTCGGTATCAGGCCCGGCTTGTTCGATTGCCGCTTCGGTTTCCAGTTCGGCAGGTTCGTCGAGCGACTTGCCGCTCAACACTTTGCTCAGCGATTGAAGCCAGTCGGCGGCTTCGAAGCGATGCCGACGGATGAAGTGGTTCGTGAATCGGCTGATCGGATTCGTTTCTTGCCGCGCAACATTTTGTGTCAGGAACGGTGACAAATACTCTTTCGCGTCATGTGACGACAACCGGCCCGGTGTGTCGGTGTATTGAAAGTAATCGTCAAACGTGGTGAATCGGCCCAGAACGGGTGAATACTGTTGCATCCGGCACAAGTCATCGAAGAACGGCGATTTGATTTCAGGCCACCGGGCAAAAACCAAAGCTGCGGCTTGATCTTCTTCCATCGACTCGGCCATCCGCATTGGTAACCGCAAATAGCTGGTCGCGCTGTCCGCCGCGAGCGGAATCCGGGACATGGCATCGATCACGGTGCCGTCGCTGCCTTCCCAACGCAGCTTACTTTGCTCCGCGTCGGGATAGATGCCGTCGTCGAGCAAGAAATGCAGAGCGGAATGGTAGCCGTACTTGTTAAGAATCTGAGGCAACATCGGTGAAAGGCCATAACGGCGTCGCAGCCAAGTTGCCGGCGTCTTGTCGAAGATTTCACGAAACTGCCGGTGACCTTTCGCAAAGTCATATAAAGCTGTTTCGATG
>CAUZVF010001043.1:0-2922 GCA_963582955.1 Planctomycetota bacterium | reverse complement strand
GAAATTCATTGACAAAAACAAGACGCGAGCCAGCACGGCCAATCGCGCCAAGTCAAAGAGCAAACAACTGGAACGGCTGCAAGAGGTCGACATTACGGGTGACGAAGCGACAGCCTATATCCGCGCACCGATCGTCGAGCCACGCCAAGGTCCCGCCGTGCGGACAACGGATTTGACAATCGGCTATCCCGATCATGAAGTTGCCAGCGGCATCAACATTGAAATCGAACACGGCGACCGCGTGGGAATTGTCGGCGATAACGGCCAAGGAAAAACAACTCTTATCCGGTCGCTTGTCGATTCTCTGGGACCGATCAAGGGCGACGTGTGTTGGGGTTTTGGCTGCGAGATCGGGGTCTACGCACAACACGTCTACACCAGCTTGCCTGAAGACAAAACGGTGCTCGAGTATTTGGAATACCATTCGTCGCCCGGCACGACGACTCAACAGATTCTGGCACAAGCGGGTGCCATGCTATTCCGCGGCGGACATGTGAAGAAACGGGTCAAAGTGCTGTCCGGCGGCGAACGGGCGAGGCTGTGTCTGGCCGGCCTGTTGCTGGGGACTTACAACGTGCTCGTTCTGGACGAACCTGGAAACCATTTGGACGTTGAAACGGTCGAAACGCTGGCCGATGCGATCAATGAGTACAAAGGCACGGTCCTCTTTACCAGCCACGACCGCCACTTCATGAATCACGTTGCGACAAGCGTCATTGAAGTCCGTGACGGCAACGCGCGAAACTACGGACGCAATTACGATGCTTATCTCTATTCCGTCAACAAAGAGATCGAAGACGGCGAACGCGAACTGGCGGCTCAGAAGGGAAAGACGCTGCCGTCCGCGACGAGGATGCCCAAGTCGCCCCGCCGTTTGACAAATCGAGACCAACGCAAAGTCCGCAAAGAGATTTCAGCGATCGAGCGAACAATCGCCCGGCTCGACGAACAAAAGAGCCAAATCAACACACAACTGCTCGAAACCACCGACGCCCAAGAGGCGATGCGTTTGCACGAGGAAGTAACAGACCTGACGACGCAACTGAACGACACCGAAGAACGCTGGTGCGAATTGCAGGAAGAGCTGGAAGAATCCGAGCAACCGGTGTGATTAAAGTCATACTGACGTTAATGAGTTGTTGGC
The DNA here is from genome assembly GCA_963582955.1 of Planctomycetota bacterium. Lineage (GTDB taxonomy): Bacteria > Planctomycetota > Planctomycetia > Planctomycetales > Planctomycetaceae > CAUZVF01. Next base: position 1,778 of record CAUZVF010001043.1, on the reverse strand, counting down.
CGTCACCGGTTCTGGGTGGATTGGCCAACGGTTTCGAATTCCTCACGTACTGCATTACGAAAATGGCGGACGGCTATTTCCGAAACGGCCGCGTTGCGTTCAGAATTCAGACAGGCCGCGGAACGAATTGCGATGATATCAGGCTGAACGCGTGCCAGATTCGGGATTTCCGCCACTGAAAGCCGTCCGGCAACAGCCGTTAACAAACCGAGTTGCCGAACCGATTGCAAGAACTCAGAAAGTTCATCAACGCCAAACCAATCGAACAGTCGCTTTTCTGACTTGGAAAATGTGTCGACCAAGACTCCGACACAGCGATCTTCTTCAACCTGCGTTTTGCGAATTGCGTCGACGATTTCCGACGGTGCCGGTGCGCGGGCGAGTCGCCAATCGGCATAGGCCACGGCGATCCAATTCAGGTTGTACCCGGATGATTGATTGAATGCCATTCGAGTACTTCGCCAGACCGTTTCCCAATTCTGCTGCGTGCCAAGTCCCGCGAGTCCGAGTTTTACGAATGATACCTCGCTCGAAATTGATGGAATTGATCCGGTCCAATCGAGCACTTCGCCCAAAGCGCAACTGATCGGCAGGCCGATTTGTTCATGAATCGCAAATTCGATGACGCCGGAAATTGCCATTTCGTCGGCCATTCCCAACGATCCGCGCGAGGGCTCTTTGACGTCGATCAACTCACAACCTCCGGCGCTCGCCGCACGTGCCTCTTCAGCATTGCGAACGCTCACGAGAAGTTGAGGGCTTTTTCGAATTGGGGCGTCGCGTTCCAGGCTTGGCATTTCAAGAGTCATCAGTTTGCGAAACTACATCGTCAAATCGTGCGAAGGAATGTCTCGCGAGCCGAACGAGAATTTAGAACGATTCATTACCAGCGGGTGTCTGAAGTCCCGCTTGGCTCGCGGGACCTACTTGGGCTTTGAGTTGTTTGAAGGATCTCGTCTCTTCAACGCCTTTCCCGCCAACGCTCCGGTTGGGCTGCCTCGGTACACTGCCGGTTGGCCGTTGACGAAAACGTATTGCACGCCCTGAGAATACTGATGGGGAGCATCGAATGTTGCGGCGTCGATCAGAAGTTTCGGATCGAATACCGTCACGTCGGCAACCAAACCGCTCTTCAGATAACCGCGATCGTTAATGCTGAGAATATCCGCTGGCAGGCCGCTCGCGCTGCGAACCGCCTGAGCCAGCGGCAGGACCTTCTCACGGATCGAATAGTGGCCCAACTTACGGGCAAACGTTCCGTAACTTCGTGGATGAGGGCGTTCGGCCGACGGCAGATAAGCCCGGCCATCCGACGCGGTCGCGACCCATGGGATTTGCATGATGTGACGCACGTCATCCTCACTCATGCTAAAGTTCACGATCGACGCGCCTCCGTTTCGAGAGATTTCGATGGCGAGGTCCAGCGCATCCTTGCCCTCCAGCTTTGCGATCTGCGCCAAGTTCTTTCCGACCCAATCTTGGCGCGGTTTGTAACGGGCAATTCGTACTGACTCGCCGCCATCGCGTTTCTCGAGATTCACTTCCATCGCATTGCGAATGCGTTCGGCTGTCTCAGGTTTATCGAACCGTTTGATGAGTTCCTTGCGGCCGCCTGCGCGGGCCCAAGTCGGAATCAGTATGGCGTCGAGTGACGTACTCGAAGCAATGTACGGATATTGGTCTGCTGTGACGACATATCCTTTGGCGCGCGCCTTTTCAATCATCTCGGCTGCGCGACGCACGAGGCCCCAGGATTCCCGGCCACTTGATTTGAAGTG
>CAUZVF010001042.1:0-2925 GCA_963582955.1 Planctomycetota bacterium | reverse complement strand
CGCTGCGTTGGCCAGTTCGCGCTCGTCACAAATCTGTCCGGGCCGATGACCGTATCCAGGCGGGCGGCTTCCCAAACTTCTTCAGTCCGCACCGGTCGTGTGTAACCCAGAATCACACCCCGCGTCGAGGAATACCACCATTTCATCCGAGATTCGCTTCCGGCAATCTCAGTCAGCAGCTTGTGTTGATTGTCACGGTAGTCGAACAATAACATCCACGAGTCATTTCCCATCCAAACGGATTCGAGCCGCTGCGAAAGCTCGCGCACGGCATCAGGCTTGTGCTTCCACGGCTCGAGCAACGAGTCGTATTGTTTGGAATCGGTTGCATCGAGATCGGCGACCGCAACGAGTTTGCTGTTCCATCGTTGATATTGCTCGCCTGTCGGCGTGATCTTGTGTGTGAATCGCACGACGTGACCGTCCCTCATCACGCGGTAGTCATGACGAGCATATTCCTCGTCGAATAGGTGTTCGATGTCGCGGCCGGTCATTTCGCGGACGAGAGAATGTACCATTAGGAAGCACATTACTAGGCCAAAGAAGAGTCCCGTCTGGAATCCCGCGAAGTTGGGAATGGCGATACAGACGCGTGCTACGCGTGCCATCCGCCGCACTTCGCCGTGTGAGACGAAGACGCCCCAAGCACCGACCGCGGACATCAGCGTAAACAGGATCACGCCAATCCAAACGTACAAAGGAACGTGCTCGTTTATCTCGATGGTAATGACGACAACGCCGAACAGGACGAGGCTGGGAATCGCCAGCGGCAGCAGTCGAGTTACAAAAAAGCCAGCCTCGCGCAGCACTACTTGCATCGCTGCGAAAAAGAATCCGAAACCTGCGATGCTGACAACGAGCGAGGGCAGCATCATACGCCATTCGAATGGGTATCTCTGAATTCCGCCGCGAGAAACCCACAACACCGCAATCGCCATCGCGGAAGCGACGACAGTGATGTTGAGAATGGCGGCCGCGATCGTTTTCGCCAGGAAAATGCGATTCATGGAAACACCGCGCTGTACAAGGAAAGCCCAGCGGTCGCGCCACAGGTCAGGAATCGTCTGCGTGAACCCCAGTAACAGTGAAAGAGCTGAGGGCGCAAAAATCGTCACCGTCAAAAACTCCTTTAAGAGGAATTCTTCGCGAAGTGGACTTTCTTCAAATTCGTGGTACAGCAACAAGAACGTCGCGATCAGCGTTGCCGCCAACACCAACGCGCCCCATTTTGCATTCTCACGAAGCTCTTTCCAGATGATGGTTTTCATGATTGCTCCGTTTCTGCGTGAGTCGTCATGGCTTCTTTGACCTTCAGAGTCACCGGTTCGTCCGATCGGACCGCCGCCAGCAACGAACCCGTTCTGCCACGCGCAGTCAGGTAATCGATGACGGCCTGGTCAAGACTCAAGGCGACGCGTTCGAACTCAAACGCTCCCGTTTTTTGCAACGTGGATTCGGTTTGCTGGTCGGCGTTCGCGATTGTCAAATGAATTTCGTTGCCGACATATTTTGTATGCACCAGTCCGGGAAGTTTCGGCAGTGAATCCGGCAGTTGCTCGAATCTCAGCCGCCACTGGGCAATTCGGTTTCGAAACTCATCGACCGACGACTGCACGCGCAGAACGCCTTGATCGATGATCGCAACGTGATCAGCCACGCGTTCGACGTCGTCCAGCAGGTGCGAGCTGAACAGGATCGTACGATCCTTGTGACTGGTAACCGCCAGCATGGCTTCGACCAACGACCGCCGCGCGACTGGATCGAGTCCCAAGGCCGGATCATCGAGAATCAGCAGTTCCGGCTCGGTTCCCAACGTCATCGCCAGACAAAGCTCGGCTCGTTCACCGCGCGACAACGTTCCGGCTTTTGCTGCGTGATCGAGTCCAAAATGGTCAACTACCGCGTCAAAAACTCGCTGGCTCCAACGGGGAAACGAACCAGCTTGGAACCTCGCACACTCGCGAATCGTCATCCAGCGGTAGGCGAAATGGCTCTCGCTCAAATAACCGATGCGCGCGCGAACGTCCGCAGTCAGATGCAGGCTATCGCAACCGAGCACGGATGCCGACCCACGCGACGGAGTCACCAATCCCAGCAGCATGCGGATCGTCGTCGTCTTTCCGGATCCGTTGCGTCCCAGCAGAGCAAACACGCTTCCGCGCGGCACTGACAGATTCAACTGTTGCACGGCCGCCTTACGACCGAAATAACGAGTCAGTTTGTTGGTCTGAATTACAAAATCGTTCATGTCCCGTCCTCGTCCCCTTTCGCGCGTCCCCGGCCGTTGAGTTCCTTGAGTTTGCGTTCGATCGCCCACCGAATCTCGTCATCGTCGAAATCAAGAATCACAGCCTCACTGACGAAGGCATCCAAGACTGTTTCCAATCGACGGTTCCGTTCGGCCTTTGTAAAGATGCTGCGTTTCTTGGCGACGAACACACCGCGGCCGTGACGCGATTCAATCACTCCGTCGCGCACAAGTTCCGCGTAGGCTTTCGCGACGGTGTTGTGATTCACCACCAACCGCTCGGCCAGCGCCCGCACACTCGGCAATTGATCGCCAACCGCCAGTTCACGACAAGCGACGGCACGCCGAACCTGATCGACAATCTGCCGATAGATCGGGTTGGTGCTGCCGGTTGAAATGTGAAGATCGAGAGCCATGGTTCCCGCTTCGTACTAGTGTACCACATAATATAGTACACCGTGCGACGGGAATGTCAACTGTCGCGATGGCGGTATGGGGCTGATCAGTTTTTCGATCCGCGCAAACACTAGCCCGCAGCGCGAGAAAGGGTATATCGAGAAGTCCCTTGCTCGCGCTACGGACTGGTGTCGTCGGCGTCAAGCGAGTTTGCTGACAATGCTTGGGGCGGCTTAAGCCGCGCGTTGAATATGATCACCTGGCGTGACGATCTTTAGCTG
>CAUZVF010001041.1:0-2927 GCA_963582955.1 Planctomycetota bacterium | reverse complement strand
ACGCAACCATCGACGATGGCTCCGACGCAGCCACTGTTGCCGGCGGCTGTCGAGAGCAGTTCGCCCCAGATCCCCGATCGCATCGATCCGGCCGCGGCAGCGATGATGACGTCGTCGGATTGGCAACTGTCGACGGCCTTCAATTCTAAATCGTAGGTGTTCGGGTCCTCGTGCGCCATTTCGGCCCACGACGTCGTCTTGCATCGGCCGACCAAAACCACATCGGACGTCATCGGCAGCAGTTGCACGCGGGGCGATTGGTTGGTGTATCCCATCGAGTCCAGGGCATCGCAGACGACGGCGGAATACAAGTCTTGCCGCATCATTTCGAGAGTGATCTCGTGGCGTGCTTCTTCGCTCATGGTGTGAATTCTCCGCAGCGGCAATTTTGTGCGGCAACGAGCGAAACGCGAATGGTCCGGACGTCGCGAACGCCTGCCAGAGTATAAACAGTCGATCGGCGTTCCGCATTGCTGAGCGAAGTTGGCCGTTATCGCGAATCGGCCGTGATCGGCGGTTCGCAAGCGGGCAATGAACTTGGCCATTCTCGCTCGCAGCCGTTGCAGTGAAATCCAACCAATGTCGCCGTGCCAGGAATCGGCACACGATTTCGGTTCAAAACCGCGTCTTGCAATTCGATCAGACCGACACTGGGATGTTTGCAGAACGGACAACTGCGATTGACATAAAGCAAACGGGCACGTTCGACTGGAGCCTGCGTCACCGAGCCTTGAAATCGGTTTGCCAGTGTTGCGAACGGTAACAGAACGGCGGAATGACGAGCGATCCGTCCCGAAGACGAGTTTCGTTCGTTGGGACGAAAAATCCTGAGCCGGTTCATCCTTGAACCTCCCGAATACTAGAGTCTGATCTGCCCAAAATCGTTCTGATCCAGACGTCCGCTGGCCGAATTCAGAACCGGGGATCATGCTTGAATTGGTCGGAAAGATACGTTGCGTCGAGTTTTTTCGCAAGAGCTGTCAAGAATCGGTCTCGAAACAAATCCAGAAAAAGCGTACAAACTGTGGCTCTTGACCGAACTTCGCCTCTGACACGATCAAAAGTGACACAATTGGCGAACCGAATCCCATGCCGGTAAACGTCATTCTTGTCCGCACACGTCAAAAAACTCATGGAGCGGCAAATTGAAACGAGTCTTGATCAAATTAGCTCAATTGGGTGTTTCACTCGCGATTATCGCGTTTGTCGTTAATTCGGCTCAAAAGAACGACCCGGAAGCGTTTCAGCGTATGCTTAATCAGCCCAAGAACTGGGGACTGATCGCTCTTTCGTCGTTGTGTTGCTTAGTGGCCGTTATCACAACATTCATCCGTTGGTATTTTCTCGTCCGCGCTCTGGACTTGCCGTTTCGCTTGCGCGACGCCTTTCGGCTTGGGTTTCTCGGCTATTTCTGCAACTTCATTTCACTGGGCAGCGTCGGAGGCGACCTGGTCAAAGCTCTGTTCATCGCCCGTGAACAAAAAGGCCGTCGCGCCGAGGCCGTCGCGACCGTTCTTATGGACCGGGTTGTTGGGCTCTACGCCCTGCTGGTCGTTGCCAGCATTTCGATCCTGATTGCCGGAATGCAAAACTCGGCCATACCCGAAATACGGATCATTTCGCAATGGACATTGGCCTGCACGGCAATTGGCGCGGCTGGAATCCTTGCGTTGGTGTTTCCCGGAGTCACAAACGGCCGGTTTTCCGAGTTTCTCGCCAACATTCCCAAATTGGGCTACACGCTGGATCGGCTCATGAAGGCCGTGCGGATGTATCGACTCAAGTTTCCCGTCGTGGCCGCTGCGGGCCTGATGAGTATTCTGGTTCATTGCACATTGGTTGCGGCGTTGTTTCTTCTCGCCACGGGATTGCCGGGCGCGGCTCCCGAACTACTGCAGCACTTCGTCATCGTACCGCTTTCGATGGTGACCTCCGCGCTGCCCTTGCCCGCGGCAGGACTGGGAGCATTCGAGTTTGCGATGGACAAACTGTATGTGATGCTCCCGCCGGCCGGTGCCGCCGTCGCGGTTGGCCAAGGATTGCTCGTCGCATTGACCTATCGCATGATTACCGTGGGGATCGCTCTGATCGGTGCGGGATATTACCTGAATACTCGCCGAGAAATGCAGGCCGTGATCAAGCAAGAAGAAGATGACACGGATCTGGATGCCAACGTCGACTTCATGGCACGCGAACCCGTTGCCGCCCCGGTTGGATAGCGGTTGCATCGTCGGCAAATGCCGGGATGAAAACCGGGTTGGAATAGGGAACGGCACCGACCGGGAAGCTGACGGTTCCCGCGAGCCAAAATGTTAGGTCCGGGGCATTCGGAGATGAGTGCTAAGAAATCAACGACTCGGACCGGCGTGAAGCCCTTGCCACCACCGAAAACCGCGCGGCAGATGGCATTCTGTGTACTCGACGAACACTACCACACTTCATCGCTGATTGCGAAGTTAATCGACAAACACATCGAAAAAGCAACGCGACAACAAGGCAGCGGCAATTCGCGGACGACGAATTCCGAACGTCCTCTGTTGACGGAACTGGCCAACGGCATCGTTCGCCGTCGAGCCACTCTGAACGCATTGATCAAATCTCATCTTACGCGCCGCCGCGATCAAGTCGAGGGCCGTCTTTGGACGTTGCTACAATTGGGCGTCTATCAATTGGTGTTTCTGTCTTCCGTTCCATCGCACGCATCGATCCATGAAACCGTCGAGCTAACGAAATGGATGAAGCAGCCGCGCTGGTCGGGATTCGTCAATGGCGTGCTGCGTTCCGTTCAGCGGAGTCTGACGGACGAGATCGTCGAAAAACCTCGATCCAATGCAGTTCCAGCCACTGATGGAAAATACCGTCAGTTGGATCGAGATGTCTTCGTGAGTCCGGAAACTGATTTTCACGCTTTTTTCGTCGAGGCGTTC
>CAUZVF010001040.1:0-2938 GCA_963582955.1 Planctomycetota bacterium | reverse complement strand
TGGAAACGAGCCAGCGTAAAGGCCGGCTCCGCTCCAAACCACGGACTTACATGGATTCTTTTGATGCGACAAACGGTCGAATCGCCTCCGCGGCTGGAATCACTGATTTCGTTGCGTCAAAAACCCAACGTTTCGCGGGACACCTAAATCGATCGTGTTCCTGACCAACTCACAGTCGTTGACCACGCCCTGTCGGCAACATCGAATGCCGTGAGCGGCTGGGTGGAAAGCTGCGGTAATATTAGTGCGACACTTTACGATTCCTTTTTTCACAGCCGACGTTTCGGCTGTCGGGAACAGACGCGCGATTACTCAAGATTTGCTGGGCCACCAAGCCTGTCACTGAGCTGACCCGTTTATCGGGCCGTCCCCGAAAAAAAGACGGCACGACCTGATCCAAGCGGCGTCACTCGAGAATTGGGGCTTAATTCCCTTGCTTGCGCTGCGGGCTGTTTTCGAGACATCCAGCGCCAATCACAGGATTTCCAGCGTCGGCATCGCCGGCGCATCGCCCCCAAGCAATGATCGGGCGATTTCCATCGCAACGTTCGGCGCGGTTCACGTTGTTCCACGATCGCTCTCGATTCGTGCCGTCACAAGCCGGCCCTCTGCTTGAGACCGGCATAGGAGTGGGCATCATCGACTTCGGTAGAAATCGGCAGGCCACTGTCGATCCACCCAGGGACCAATAGCTGACCGCTTGGATCGCGTACCCCGCCAAAACCGCCGCGGATATTCTTGATAGCTGTGTATCCTGTCTCCGCAAGGATCTCCGCAGCTGTTTGCGACCGTCCGCCCGATTGACAACCGCAGAAGATGGGTTTGTCACGCGGGAGAAGAGACTCGACAACCCTCCGGAATTCGGGATTGAGCAGCATGCCACCAGATGGGTTTGGGAATGCAACGGGCACGTTGATGGCCCCGGCTGGGTGGCCCGCCGCAAATTCCTCCTCCGTCCGCACATCCAAATAGACGGCTTCACGATCAGCCGTTAGTGCTGCATGAGCCGCCTGGGGCGTTGTCTGATTGATTTCCACCGAATGCTCTTTCGCCTGGGTCGGCAAGAAAGACTGTTCGACGTCGTCGCTGGAAATCCGGCGAACACCCCGACCACTCGGCAGGTCGATCGCCGGTTACGTTCCCGCTTGGCCGGCTATCTCAATTTGCACATCTCGGTACAACTCGCCGGTACAGGGACAGATTTCAAGTCGGTAACGCAACTCACCGCGCATCTTTTCCAACGCTTCCTGTTGCGATCTGGCCGTGACCTCGACCGTCCCGACATCTGAACCAACATGCCGGACAGACCATTCGCCACGACCCAGCTGTGAGAACGTACATGGGAACTTCATGGTGCTCTCCCGAAGCGCGGGATGGCTCATCGTGGTCTCCTTCAATTGCGAAGAGTGACTCCTTATGATGGTATCCATCACCGCCAACGGCTTCCATCGTTTCATGGGCAATTCTGCCGAATTCAGGGAGCAAACACCTGCCCAAGAGCGAATTCCAAAACCGCGTTAGACCCCTTGATGGAACCGGGAAAGGAGAACTCGAATGACATTTGTCGTTACCGAGCCCTGCGATCATTGCAAGTACACTGACTGCGTCGTCGTTTGCCCCGTCGAGTGCTTCTACGGGGACGAGAAAATGCTCTACATTCACCCCGACGAATGCATCGACTGCGACGCGTGTGTGCCAGAATGTCCTGTTGAAGCAATTTTCGAAGAAGACGACGTGCCCGAAAAATGGCACGAGTACATCGCACTTAACGCCGAGATGGCACCTCAATGTCAGATCGTTGCCGAGAAGCAGGATGCCCTTGAGGAAGAAGGTTGTGTTGGTTTGAACAAGTAGCGAAGACGATCCCAGCGTAAACTTCTTTTGGAGACCCGTCATGCGTTCCAAAACATTTGATTTCGCCCTCGCCATTGGAGGTGCCGCCGGAGACGGAATCGCAACGCCCGGCAATATCCTGGCGCGGATTTTTATCCGTCAAGGTCTGCATATTTACGCGTACAACGCCTATCAATCGATCATCCGAGGCGGGCATATTTTTCTCACCGTGCGTGTCAGCGACCAGCAGGTCGACAGCCACGGGGATAAGCTGGATCTGTTGGTCTGCCTGAATCAGGACACCATGGACCGACACTTGGGACTGATGGGACCGGGTGCCCGGGTGATCTTCAATGGCGACACCATTAAACCCGGCACAGCCGGCGAGGGCGTTCGGTTCTGTCCCATGCCCGTGAAAGAATTGACGGACAACAGCAAGCACAAGCTGGTCCAGAACACCGTTGCCCTCGGCGTGACCATGTCTCTGTGGGGACTGGACTTTCAGATCCTGGAGGACGCCCTGACGTTGCAGTTCCAGCGCAAGGGGCAGGCGGTGGTCGATGAAAACGTCGGCGTGGCCCGCGCCGGCTTCGACCATGCCAGCGCGAATTTCGAGCCGTTCCCGGACACTGTTCCGTCCGGCCCCAAACCGTTGGCCGTTTGGACCGGAAATGAGGCCCTGGCGATGGGCGGCGCGGCGGCGGGGGTCAAGTTTTACGTGGCCTACCCGATGAGCCCGGCGACCGGAGTCCTGCACTGGATGGCCAAGAATGCTCGCGAGCTGGGAATTATGGTTCGCCAGGTCGAGGACGAAATCGGCGTGGCCAATATGGCCATTGGGGCGGCTCACGCCGGTTGCCGGGCCATGTGCGCGACCTCCGGCGGCGGCTTCGCCTTGATGACCGAAGCAATCGGCATGGCAGGGATGATGGAGCTGCCGGTCGTCTTCATCGACGTTCAGCGAGCCGGACCCTCCACCGGGGTGCCCACCAAAACCGAGCAGGGCGACTTGTGGCAAGTGCTGGGCGCCAGCCAGGGGGACTTCGAGCGATTCATCGTAGCCCCGACGGATGCCCTGGATGCCTTCAAGACCATTCCCGAGTTG
>CAUZVF010001039.1:0-2938 GCA_963582955.1 Planctomycetota bacterium | reverse complement strand
ACCGCGTGCAAGCGAGTCGTGGCATCGTGTGATCAAGTCGTCTAAACGTTTTCGAACGTCATTCTGATCCGATTGATCGGAAACGTCGCACGGGTTACGTTCCAGATGATCGTCGGGTTTTGACGTCGCAAAATGTTTTGGGCGGATGTGCGTTGAGTGCTCGCGATCGAGGTTTTCTCTGAAAGACGACTGTATTCCTGGTCGGCTTGCATGCTCCGTAAAGTCACTCGAGTATGGAGTAGAATCCAATTCGCCGATTGAGGGTTGGTTGGATGCCAATGTCGCGCTTGGTATAGCCTGCCGTTGAGTTATTTCCTTCAAAAGGGAAGCCAGGAGTTCAACGCGCGTGCTCAAGACATCCTCTGAGTCGACAGACTCCGCTGCTGCATCAGGGGGGTTCCGAGCATCGCCCTTACGGGTCGTCGTTTGCTGTTGGCGAACTGGCGAATGTTGCCATTGCTTGATCAATGCATCCAAGCGTTTGCGAAGGTCAGTGTGGTCAGCGACCTCGCTCTGGTTACGCTCAATGAGACTGTCAGATTCTGACACCAACAATTGTTTGTAGTGAACGGAATCTGATATTTTTCCACCTACGAGGCGATTAACTCCAAATTCCACAGTATCCGGAGTATTCGGTCGAGTGTCGTGCATTTGGCGAAACGCACTGCGCGCAGGCGACGGGGCGGGCACGACAGCTACGTCGGGAATCAAAGGGTCGCGCGTCAATGTAGGATCGACGTTTGCGGTGTTGTAAAGTTCGTGTTGTAATAAGGCGACAGTATCCGAATCGGACGTCGCGTCAACGCGATGCGATCCACGAATAGTGACTTCGTTGGGCGCGCCTTTTCGAGGCTGGCTGTCTTCTTGGACTAGATTAGGATGGTTGTCTTCTTCGACGAGACGAGTCAGCAATTCTGCGATCCTGATGGCCTTCGCTCGCTTGGACCCGAGCTGCGGCGTTGAAGAGCTGGCTGGCAATACGCGACTCTCCGCACGGCGATTCAAGCCATTTTGTCGATCAGCTTTTTGCACCGCCGTGACTCCGACTTGTTCTTCGATAGCCGTCGAGACTTTGTATGAAGCAGTCTGGCAACCGACACACAGCATTGTAGTGACTAACTGCACGATTCTAATAAGCTGCATCATTCACTCCATGTACCTCGCTGATTGCACGTGCGCAGAAGAACTTGGCTTAGGCATTCCCGCATTGTTCGCGGGACGCCGTTCGGAATTGACCCAACAGGCAAATTGGTGATCTGGGTCAATTATATTATCGGTTATGATTGCGAATGATTTTGCGCTTATGCCGTTTAATTCCCAGATTCCGAGAGTTTTTCTGGATCGGCCGCCGTCTCCAAGAAATTACTCAAAATCCTTGTTTAATTCTCGCAGTGACAGTGAAGAAGTTCATCCCACAATCCGACTTATAGGGAATAGGCAAAGTTTGCGCCTTATGCCAAATCTTCCTGTTTCGATAGCCCGTTCAAAGTTCAAACTTGCGGCAAGATTCAATGACAGTTCGTTCTGGAATCGCAGCCCTGGGTGTCGTCGTGGCTGTAGCAGTGAGCGCTCGGTCGCAAATCCCAACGGCTCCACCGATTCCAGCAGTGCCGGCGGTCCCTGGTGGAGTCCCAAATATCCCTCCGTTAGCGGGTCAAGCCGCGGCGACGGGTGCAACATCACCGTTGGCAGCCGCGGCGAGCGCACCACCAACGATTTTTGATTTCCTGGGTTTCAAACAGATTTCGCAAGGATTGAAAAAACTTGTTGGTGAAATTTTGGGTATTCCGATAATTCAGTTTGCCGACCAAACTCTTATAAAACCTACACTGCAAACGTTAGGATTGGCACCAAGTCCCGGCCTGAGCGCCATCGCGAGTCAAACCGGTGCCGCCGGTCCAGCTGCAGCGTCAGGTGGGGCACCTGGAGCGGCGGGGGGAGCACCAGGGGCTCCTCAGCCGCCACCGAGTGCCACAGGTCTAGCAGTCAAACTCAAAGGAAAACAGGCGCCGGCCAATGTCAAACTAAAAGTGGAGGCCATTCGGTTTTTAGCGACGCAAGATTGCGTTTGCTATCCCGAAGTGGTGGACGCCTTGTTGGCCTCACTGGATGATTGCGCCGAAGCGGTCCGGTATGAAGCCTTGAAAACTCTCCGAAATGGCTGCGCTCGGAATCGCTGTTCAGTTTGTGGAAAAACACATAAGAACGAACGGTCTTCATGCCATTGTCAGGTGAAGGTATTAACGCGACTCAGTGACCTATTGCTTGAGCGCGATGTGCAAGGGCGATTGAAGGAACGGTCTTTGCGTGTCCGACAACTTGCGAAGTCAATCCTCAATGAATGTCTTCAAACGACACCCATTCGGCCAGCGGGTCAACCACAGGCTGAACCTGACCCACCCCTGGCAACGCCGTCAGACAATTCGAGCGGATCAAATAATCAGAACAACGGTACTCGATGAAACAAGTGCGGACAACAATATTTCTGCGATGCTTTTTCGCGGTCCTTCTGACGGTTTGCACGTGTGCGCGCAGTGAGGCCCAAGACAACCGCCCGGGTAGCAAATACAAATCCGTATTCTTCATTGAAAATGGCGTTCTTCGCGAGGGGGATTTCGAGGAAGTCCCCCCTCCACCGCGAAGCTTGCCACCCCATCCCAGCGACCATGATTCCACGAAACCTCGAATCATGCCATTGGGACCGGCGTCGAAATCATCTCCACAACAGGGAACACTCAATGATGCCGCACACGATACTTTTGAAATCGTGTTTCCTAACGAGATCAAGAATCAGGAAGCCAAACCGGACCAAGCTGCGATGCCGTCAGAGGAGATTGCGACTCCGCCCCAAGGAATCGGGTCGCCGCCGGACGGTGAAGTGATCACGACCGACATGCCTCTCGATAGCTACGCAATCGATAGCCACCTTGTGCCGATT
>CAUZVF010001038.1:0-2946 GCA_963582955.1 Planctomycetota bacterium | reverse complement strand
AGAAGTGATGGCAGCGCTTGATCGTGTTTCTCAGCGAATGAAAATGAAGCACGCAATCCACGTGTTTTGCTCGACTCTGGCCAAAGGTCCTCTTGTCGTGGGCTATCTTCGTCCCATCGTCCTGTTGCCGGTCAGTTTTGTCAGCAGCGTTCCGATGGCTCAACTGGAAGCCATTCTCGCTCACGAACTGGCTCACATTCGTCGCCACGACTTCGTCATCAATCTGCTGCAGACGCTGGTCGAGACGTTGTTCTTTTATCATCCGATCATCTGGTGGCTGTCGCATCGCATTCGCCTTGAACGCGAGCACTGCTGTGACGATCTGGTAGTGAAACTGTTCAACAACAGGGTCGACTACGGTCGCGCGCTGGTCGCGGTGGAACAACTCCCGGGCCGCGAGACGTCGATGGCGCTCGGTGCAAGAGACGGGGCGCTCCTGGGACGAATTCGCCGCATTCTCGGGGCGGAAGTGAACTCTTCGGCCGATCGCTCGCGGTCGATGTTTCCGATGTTACTGTGTCTGCTTACAGTCGCGAGTGTTGCTTCAATGGCTCTGAGCGGATTTGCGGACCCTGCCGTCACGGTGTCGAGTCAAACGTCTGACGGCATCGACCAGGACGGCCAGTCCGTCGGCGAGAAAGGTGGAGCGGCGGATCCCAAGAGACCTGCGAAGCCGCTGGTGGGGGCACTGCCGGATGGCCGGTCGGTGGAGTTCGTCGGCATTACGAAGAACACGCGCCCGGCCAGCGAAGGTTGGCGACCGGACGGGCGTTCGATCAGCGACGTGGGTTACTGGCCGTCGACAATGGTTCTACATGGTGGTAATACGAGCGGATCCTACGTTGAGAACGGACCGCATCCTGAACCCGATGCGAACGCCGCAGATTTCCTGTTCCGCTTTCGAGGTCTGAAATCTCAGCCATCGCTCACGTTCCGACTGCCTACCAATGGCATCAGCTACCCTCACCTGCCGGTGAAGGACCCCTACGAAATTCGAGTTTCAGGTCGCGTGCGCGACGAGCCTCCACCGAGTGCCGAGTGGAAGAATCCTGATGGCGTTGTACGAGTCGGCCTGACGGACGAACCGTGGGGAAAATGGCTGCAGGTGAGCCCGGCCGGCGAGACCATCAATCCGTTGTCGAACGAAGATCTCTATCGACAAAGCTACGAACAAGTGCGGATCGAAGGGGTGGAATCGTATGAACGTACGCCCGACGGGAACGCTCTCGTTCTGATTCAACCACAGAATTGTCATTCGTTGTACAGTTTTCAGATTCGCGGCATCGACGAGAACGGAGAAAAACAGTGGGTTCTGGAGTGGGAGAGCGGAACGCTCGAAGGATCAGAATTCAGGAAAGGAAAGTGGGGCCTGGCGTCATCAGAAAAGAAGACCCTGGCCCGCTACGAATTCCGCCTCCGCCCCTATCGTCACTGGGTAACGTTTGAAGGCGTCTCGACCGAACCCGGCAACATGTCGCGCGTGAAGGTTTCGGTGGAATCGCTGCCGCCCGAGGAAATCGGGACTCCGGATTCGGTCTCGTCGGACGATCAAACGCAGGAGGTCGACAAGCCGGTATCCCGCGAACAAACCACCGCGCGGACCGACGACAACGTCGATCCAGGTGGCGTGGGAACGACTGACGATTCGGATGCCGACACACCCAACGCTGATTCGGTCGGCGACTTCAGCGGACACGTCACAGGGCCGGACGGTCAACCATTCGCTGGTGCCAACATCTTTGTCGTGTCAAACACGAGCGGTCGGAAGAAGCCTGGACCCGTTCGGGCAAAGACCGACACGAACGGCCGTTTCGAATTCAACGCACCCGACATGACGTATGCCGGCTACGATGGTCTTCCGAAGCGGCGAGAAGGCCTCATCTTTGCAACGGCCGATGGTTTCGCTCCGGAATGGATGGTGACGTGGGGCAACAATACGTCGACGTTTCACGAGTACTGGACTCCTCGAAAAGGGGCGAAGATTGAACTGCAGCTTGCGGTGGACGATGTGCCGATCCATGCGAGGTTCCTTGACGCGGACGGACGCCCGCTCGTCGGAGCCCGCGTCAGACTGACCAAATTGATGGTTCCCGGTAATCGCGATCTCACCGCACATCTTGACCATTGGTCAAAAGCGAGCGTCACGGCTGGCTTTCTCACAAAAGCACCGAGCTACAAACGAGAACTCGGCTTGACGAACCTCATTCCGGGCCTGACCGTCGACAGCGTGACTGATGCTGATGGCCGAATCACTCTCAAGGGACTCGGCCGTGACCGACTCGCCCGACTGAAGATCACGGCTCCGAGCGTTCTGGATACGCGCATCGAAGTGATGGCCCGCGACGCGGCCAACGTCGGTACGTTTCTCGACCTTAACGGCAAACCAACGCAGACGGTTTACGGTGCCAACTTCACGCTGCAGCTCAAACGCGGCCTGACAGTGACAGGCATCGTCCGCGACCGCGACAACAAGCAACCGATCGCAGGGATGTGGGTGACGAAGCGCTACAATCCGCTGACACACCCAGCTTACAGCGACGGTATCCCGGTCACCGATGAGAACGGCCGTTTTACATTCACGGGACTCGACCCGGCGCTGCTGACTTCTGAAAAGAAACATCGCCGCCTCACCGCGATTCCGCAGCCTGGTATGCAGTACCTTCAGGCTCGTGGCGTCATCGGACCGGACGCCGACATGGTCATCGAGTGTGTGCGCGGCATCTCGTATCGCCTGAAGTTGGTCGATGAGGACGGCAAGCCTGTCGCGGGGACCGTGGAGTATCGCGCTGTCAGCCCCAATCCACTGAGTAAGAATCTCGTTCAGTCGCAGATGGCGGCTATGAACCGAGCGGCCCTCCAGCCCGACGGAACGTACAAAGGTTTCGTATTGCCCGGCCCCGGCGCGGTCATGGTCGAGATGCCGAACCGGCGCGCCTACCGTCCGGC
>CAUZVF010001037.1:0-2953 GCA_963582955.1 Planctomycetota bacterium | reverse complement strand
CCCTGGCGCAGCCGCACGTACGAGTCCGTCAATGCCTCGTGTCCCGTCGTCATCAACAATCAAGTCTTTATCTCGGCCACTTACCGCAGGGGAAGTACGTTGCTGAAGATCGACAGCGACTTTTCGGCAACTCCTGTTTGGAAGACGTCAGACCGCGAACACAATACGCGCGAAGATCAACTGGGGCTGCATTGGAACACGGCCGTTTACAAGGACGGCCATCTGTACGCATTCGATGGACGGAACGAACCCGATGCCTCGTTGGTCTGCGTCGACGTGAAGACTGGAAAGGTTGTATGGAGGGAAATTCCTGAATGGGATGAAAAGGCTGTAATCAATGGTCAGGCGTATGATGTCGGAGCCACGTTGCGTGGTTCACTGTTGTCGGTTGATGGGCAGTTTTTGTGTCTGGGCGAACTCGGCCATCTGATGTGGCTCGAGCTCAGTCCGCGGGGATACAAGGAACTGGCCCGTACACGGCTTTTCTTGGCGCCCCAATCTTGGGCACTCCCGATTATCTCACGCGGCCTTCTGTACATTTCCCAAAATCAGCCCGCTATGCTGACCGGGAATCCAACGCGACTGTTGTGTTACGATCTCCGCGGCCAGTAATTAAGTGTCGTCGCCGGATTCGTGAGCTCCCAATTCACGTGACGTCGCCAATCGGCATCGGCTGATTCTTGGAACGACCGATTCAAGAGAATTCTTTCCGTTTCCGAAGCAGACAAGCCGATCCGTTCAGCGATCACGTTGGCGTGATACGGTTTCGCTGGCAATGAGCGCTTTCAAGACACTGTTCGGCGCGAAATAGTTTCGGTCATGTTGGCCCTCGTTTTCCGAAGCGGAGCTTCGGTGCCGGTGCGTTCCCAAGCAGAGCTTGGGAATGAGGAAGGATCACAAGGGCGGACAATCGCGTAATGCGTTAGTTGGCTTCGATCGGCTCAACGTTCATGCGACGTCCGTCGCGATCGAAATAGACGGTGCCATCGATCAACGAGAACAATGTGAAGTCATTCCCCATGCCGACGTTCTTGCCGGGATGCCATTTCGTGCCGCATTGCCGGGCGAGAATGTTTCCAGAGAGAACGCTCTCGCCACCGTACTTCTTGATTCCACGCCGCTGGGCATTGGAATCGCGACCGTTTCGGCTCGAGCCTTGTCCTTTTTTATGGGCCATTGTGCAAATCCCATTTAGCTGTGATCGAGTTAAGCCCCCTGAGAATTCTCGGGGAAACGGGGAGTCTAGCAATCGCTCGCGGCCGCGACAATGCAAGACTTTGCCGTGCAAGACTTTGCCGTGCCGGGCTCGTGCGTGACAAGTTGCTAGAACGATTACTCACAGCGACATTTTGGATGCGGTTCGCAATCGCCAGGAACGTCACGGTTTCCGCTAGCCCGGTACATTCAACGATGCACTCTTGCGACTATTTCGAATCGCCTTTCAGAGCGCGGTCGAGACTCTTAAAGAAATTTGAGATACCGTTTCGGCTCTGCGGTCGTTGGGCGGGGGCGTTCGGCATGGGCTGAGCCGGCGTTGTGTTCTCGGCAACGTCAGCGGCGGCCAAGAAGGCTTTGTTGGGTTGCTCGCTGGCACGATAGATCCACTGAGGATCACCTTTCGCGCGAATCTCGGTTTCGAATTGTCGGAAACGGTCACCCGGCCGCCAGTAATTTTGGACTAACGTCTTTCTCCAAACCGGTGGGGCTCCTTTTTCACCAAATCGGGCGGGAGCCACTGTGTAATAGTAGGAAGCCGTGTCGATGTTATCGGGCGGTTGTTTGGTTTCGTCGAAGAGGTCGCCAAGCGCCCGCGCCGCGATCCAAGCACCCTTGCCGGTCCAGATTTTGTCATCCTGTTTGAGATCGCCGGCAGTGATAAGTTCCTGAAGCCGACCGTAGGGCACCGGGCCTTTGACGTATTTATAGCCATTCGAAAACCCGTTCAGAATCACCGTGAAATAATCGGTTCTCGGATCAATCCCGCGCCACATTGCCACACCGTAGATTGCATTCTTGTCACCGTCATCCGCGGAGGCGACTGGCGGAATATTGCCCGTGATCTCTACCGAATTCTTCAGAGGCAATCGTTCACGTTTAATGATGGCCGCCTTGGCTTCGGGAAGAATTTGGTCTTCGTAGATGTTTTGCTTGCCGTTGTCGTTGGTGATCAGAGTAATCTGCGGAATGAACAACGATGCTCCCGGTGGCAAATCGAAGTCGTTCGTCGGTGTTGTGTCGGTAACCGCTTCCTGGTTCTCCAGCGATCGATTCACGGCTTTGTAAACGAAATACCAGACCAATTCGCGTTTCTTTTCCCCGGTTCGAGGATCGGTCAAATTGACGTAGATCATCCGCAGCGATTTGAAATTGACTTCCATAACCCACAAATCGGGCTGCGACGTACGTTCCTCTCCGTCGGCCAATGCTTCGGCTTTCAGATCGAATCCACGTTTTGATTGGGCATCGGCTTCAGATAATTGGAGCGTGACAACGCCAAGTACGGCCAAAATCATGCAAGCGAAACGCGCTAGAACTGTTTTATCAAGGACTTTCACCAGGAAGTCTCCCAACGGTCATTTTACGCGAGATTGCGTGGTTTTCGGTTTACAGCCGTGACATTCGACTATATCAACGCAAAATCATCCGGGTCAAGATGATGCCGCGATCCAAGCCCTCGACATTGTCGAATTCTCTTTTGGAGTATCGGATTTGTGGGTGGAACGACGTTGCCGGAAGCTGACGATTTCTGGTTGCAAGGATCGGCGAATTGCTATCGACTTGTGCCGCGGCGTGATGGCGCCGCCATTCTGTCTTGTCCGTCCGGGGCCATGATGAGGGAGTGAAACGGTGGTAATGGGCCTTTTGAACGTGAGCGGCAAGGCGCTAGCCCAATGGCACTCACTTTACCCACCCTTTGGGAGGGTCGGACGCGGTAGCGGCCGGGGAGGGTTGG
>CAUZVF010001036.1:0-2954 GCA_963582955.1 Planctomycetota bacterium | reverse complement strand
GACCAGTTGAGTTTTGGCACTCATCGTGCGTGGTCGAGCTACTTGGTCGGAGAGCCAGTCGCTGACGAAGACACCACTCGTGTCGGTCGTGCCGGAGAGCGTGCCTAGCAGGGCAACCGCGACGAGCAATCGTGCTCGGGTCGGGTACGGTCGGGCTAATTCGCCGACGACGCAGGCTGTCGATGGGCAGCCGGTCGCACCCGCTTCTGGATGTCGGTCTCCAGCACGCCGAAGGCCCCTTCGTGACGCTCCAGCGACATCTGCAGCGCGGCCAACAGCCGCTTGGCCGTGTAATAGCTGAGGATGACCCGCTGGTTGATCACGATCGGCTGGGTGGGGATGCCCGTGGGCTGGGCGTTCAGAGCGAAGTCAACGATCAGCTCTTCCAGATTCTCCGCTTCTCCGTATGTTGACGGAGGGGGCAGCGGCGCCAATCGTCGGGCCAGCGACGTTGCCCGTGTTCCTCTAACCGTTAAAGATTCACAGCCTGTCCGTCAGGGGCCGGTGACTGGGGATGAGGTGCGTGGAGAAGAGGGCGCGTTCGGCTCCTTGAGTAATCGAAACAGGTCGCTTTCGGTGGAAAGGATCAAACGGGTATCGCTCCCGAGCGTCTTCTTAAAAACCTCCAGCCGGCGGAGGAAGACGTAGAACTCGGGCGAACGGCCATAGGCGTCGGCGGTCAGTTGGATCACCTGCGCATCGGCCGTGCCGCGAATCTCGGTCGACTTCTGCGCCATTTCGCCTTCGATCAGATCGAGTTCTTTCTGCGTCTGGCCAAGGATGCGGTTCTTTGCCTCTTGGGCCTCGGAATCATACAGCCTGGCGATCCGCAATCGCTCGGAGATCATTCGCTCGTAGACGGTCTGCCGCACCGACTCGACGTAGTTGACACGTTTGATGCGGATCATGCTCAGTTCCATTCCATATTCTTCTTCCAAGTCGATGCCGTCGAGGATCTCCTTCTCGACATCATCGCGTCCCTTGCCCGTAACCCGTTCGCTTGGACCGCGCTGCAGCTCTTGTGTCTCGTAGACGAGTTCGGCGTTTGATTTGCGAACGACGTCGATCAAATTGTGCCGCGCGACGACGTCGCGGACCGCCGAATCGACGAAATTGTCGAGGATTTGTTGTCCCCGTTGTTCCGTGCGGACCTTTACGAAAAACGTACTGGGATCGACGATCCGCCAGCGAGCCCAGACATCGATGTCGATCCGTTTCTTGTCGCGCGTCTGCATGCTCTCGGGCGCCCCGTCCCAGGGAAGCAAGCGTTTCTCCAGATAGTGAACCTCCTGGATGAAGGGCAACTTGAAGTTCAAACCCGCGTCTAGCACCTCGCCGACAGGCTTGCCAAATTGCGTTACGATGACCTGTTTGCCTTCCTCGACCACGTAGGTGCTCGATTTTAAAACGACGGCGGCAATCACCAGGACCACAATCACAACGATAGCTACAATGCTCTTCATCGCTGGCCTCCTCTCTCGACGACCGGCAGCGGACTGCCCTGGTCAAGGTTTAACAGCGGCAATATTCCCCGCACCGAGTCGTCAATGATCGTCTTGCTGCCCACGGTCGCCAGGATGTCTTCCATCGCTTCGAGATAGAGCCGCTTGCGGGTGACGTCGGGCGCTTTCTCGTATTCTTCCAACTTGGCGAGGAACGCGTTAATCTTTCCCGTCGTTTCCAGAATGATGCGATTCTGATAGCCTTCGGCCTCGGCGATCGCTTTGTCCCTCGCCCCACGCGCGGCGGGTATCTTGCTGTTTCGCTCGCCCAGCGCTTCGTTGACCACGCGCTCCTTCCTCTGCCGCGCGCGGTTGACTTCTTGAAAGGCGTCTTGAACCTTGGCGGTGGGAGGAGACGTGGTTTGCAGCTTGACGGTGACGATGTCGATCCCGGACTCGAAGGCGTCCAGTTCCTTTTGAATCTCGATTTCCGCGTCCTTGGCGATCTGGTCGCGCCCGATCGTGAGCACGTAGTCGATGCTCGAATCGCCCACCAGTTTTCGCATCACCGACTCGGAGACATCGCGAATCGTATCGGGCACGGCCGGGTTGGTCTCGGCACTCGCAGAGCCGAACAAGCCCACCCGGCCGCTGACCTCGCTGCCGCCGATCTTGAAAAGATACTGCTCGGAGTCCTTGACGCGGTACTGCACGATCCATTCGACGTTGCCCAGGTTCAGGTCGCCGGTCAACATCTCGGCGACGGCCAGGTCCGCCGCGTCTTCCGCGGCAAACTGCGTCCTGCGACCGGCTCGCTCGGTTTGGAAACCGAACTCCAAGGTCTGGATCCGCTGGACCGGTACCTCGTAGACCGAATCGATCGGCCAGGGCAGTTTCAAATGGAGCCCCGGCGGAACGATTGCCAATTTCTCGCCGAATCGGAGTACCACCCCCTCGTCGCTGGCGTCGATGCGATAGAAGACCGAATAGCCGAGCCACAGCACGGTGACGACGGCGAGTCCCACCAAGACCAGCTTCACCGCATGCGTGATTTGATCCCAGGGGACGTCGTTCGGATCAAACGATCTGCCTAGCCAGCCGCCGAATTTACCAGGTGAGGACATGACTTGGGCTCCTTAGTTTTGACTCGTGATTCGTCGCCGATGTCTTCCACAAGCGGCAACACGCGGCGTGGCAGGCGGTGAGCGCCCAACGATTACGGACTTCCGGTTACACCCCAATAAATTCGCTGAATTCTCTGCGACAAAAACAGCTTCTGGGGGCCCCGGTTGACATGGTCTAATTCGATGTATTGATTGGGGTGGAGGCAAAGGAAATGACGAATTCCTAATGACGAATGTCTGACGTAGGAATCCGTCACAAGGTGAATCTTACCATCAGGTTGCCTGTTTTTCCATCCGCTTACCACGTGTTACACCGTTTCTCGATATCACTCCACGACCAACGGGCAACTGCGGTTCAACATCTCGGCTGGGCTTCGATCACCGCAGC
>CAUZVF010001035.1:0-2959 GCA_963582955.1 Planctomycetota bacterium | reverse complement strand
GCCCGACGGGTTCCGGGAAATCAACAACACTGTTTTGTGCTCTCGGCGAAATCGACTCATTCCAGCGGAACATCATCACGATCGAAGATCCGGTCGAGTACAAGATGGACAATGTCACGCAAATCGAAATCAACACACGATCAGGCCAGACATTCGCGACTTCGTTGCGTAGCGTGCTAAGGCAAGACCCCGATGTTGTGATGATCGGTGAAATTCGAGACGGCGAGACGGCGGGGATCGCGTGCCAGGCAGCCAACACCGGCCACATGGTTTTCTCGACAATTCACGCCAACGATTCCATCACGGCACTGTATCGGGCGCTTGATTTGGGTGTCGAGCCATTTCAGTTGGCCAGTTCGCTTTCGAGCATTCTCGCCCAGCGGCTTGCGCGACGGCTGTGCCGAGAATGCAAAGAGGCCTATAAGCCGAAACCGGAATTCTTGAAGAAGGCCAATTTGCCGGCCGACAAAGTCTCGAAGCTGTTTCGGCCTCCAAAGAACCCAGAAGACACGTGCCCGTCTTGTGGCGGATTGGGCTACAAAGGACGTGTCGGAGTGTACGAATTGTTAAATATTAACGACCGAATTCGTGACATGATTCGTGATAAGGCCGCGCTGTCGGCGATCAAAGCCGAAGCCCGAAAGAATGGCATGCTGTACATGAAAGAGGAAGGCCTTCGGCTGGTCGTGAAAGGCACGACTTCCGTTGATGAATTGTTACGCGTTGTGAAATAACCGGTGCAACGACAACTATCTCCGCAGGTGGAGTTAAACGGCAACAATGATCGACATCATATTGCTACTGATCGTCTTAGTGATTACATGGTTGGTCGCTGGTGAAGGTGCGTGGGGCGCGGCCTTGTCGCTGCTCTGCGTCATTTTCGCGGGCCTGCTGGCAATGAACTTTTTCGAACCGCTCGCGGTCATTCTGTATAAGATCGGTAAAGACAGAGCGGATTTTGTTGCGCTGCTCGGCTTGTTCATTTTTTTCGTTTTCATTCTACGGCTTGCGGCCGACAAGATCATGAAGACGTATGTTTTCATGCACGGATGGGTCAATGACATCGGTCGCTGGGGTTTGGCCGCGGCAACGGGATACGTCACGATGGCGATTCTGTTGACCTCGTTGCATACGGCCGTGCTTCCCCGAAATTTTATCGGATTCACGCCCGAGCGAGCGAACATCTTTGACTCCGCGGCTCCCGACCGGCAGTGGCTTGGATTCACTCAGTATGTGTCCGAAAAGGTGTTTCGCCAGGGCGGCGTTGCCAAGATCTTCGACGGACCCGTTTTCAAAGTAGGCGGTTCAAAGCCCGAGGAACAAATGAGAAACGACATTTGGCCGTCATTTCCCATTCGATACGCCACCCGACGAGGTCAGATTGCGCAGAGATCGGCAGCAGTCGCCGGCGGTGGCGGTGGTGGTGGGATCCAAATTCAGAAAGCGGACCCGGAACAAGGCAAAGCAAAGAAGGGCGGTAGCGATCCCTCTCCATTCTGACGCCGATCGCCGTGGCTAAGCGATCCCAAATTTCTTCAGCTTGCTGTAAAACGTACTACGCGGCATTTCCATTTTTCGGGCCGCCTCGGCCTTGTTGCCGCCGCACGCGATCAACGCCTCTTCAAGCTCTTGCCGTTCACTGACGGAATCGTGAATCTTCCGTGAACGGCTGACCGAAATTTGTGGGCTGGCTTTTCGGGAATCAATCGCGGGTTCTTTGGGTAACACGGTAGCCGCCTGCACGATTTCCGGCGGCAAATCGGTGGCGGTGATGTTGTCCGCATCCGAGAGGACAACCGCCCGTTCGATCACGTTTTCCAACTCTCGGATATTGCCCGGCCAACTGTACTGCTTCAGGAATTCCACCGCCTCTTCATCAATATGAGTGATTCGTTTGCTGATGCGTTTCGCGGCACGCTTCAGGAAGTGCAAAGATAATTCAAAGATATCTTCCTTGCGTTCGCGCAGCGATGGCAGCTCGATGCTGATGACGTTCAGTCGGTAATACAAATCCTCACGGAACTTGCCGGCCGCGATTAGTTTCTTGAGGTCTTGATGAGTTGCCGTGATCAGACGCACGTCGACGTTAACCGTTCGCGTACCGCCAACCGGCTCGAACGACCGCGTCTGCAAGACTCGCAACAATTTGATTTGAGTTTCCAACGAAATGTCGCCAATCTCGTCGAGGAATAGCGTGCCGCCGTTCGCCATTTCAAATCGGCCAATTCTGTCGCGGTGAGCACCTGTGAATGAACCTTTTACGTGGCCGAACAGTTCGCTCTCCAACAGGCTCGGGGATAAGGCGGCACAATGCACGCCGACCATCGAGGCTTTTTCACGCGGGCTGTTCTCGTGAAGGGCCTGGGCCAGCAGTTCTTTTCCAGTTCCACTTTCTCCCGTGATCAATACTGACGATTCGCTAAGCGCCACCTTGCGGACGGTGTCCAACACGCGGCGAATTGCCTTGCTGTTGCCCTTGATGGGCTCACGCCGAAACTCGTTGGCCCTGGGCTTGGATACCGGCAGTTCGGGATCGCCCGCCAATTCCGACTGCATGATCCTGATCTGCCGCTTTTGCTCGGCAATCTTGTCGACCTTCAATTGAAGCTCTTCATTCAGACGCGCGATATCCTGATGAACTCGGGCACTGTGAAGGGCGACTCCCGTGATTTGTCCCAGGGCATTGAGAAACGTTAAGTCCTCAGCCGTGTAGTTGGCGGCATTCTTTTTGGCTCCGACAACGACCAGCCCCGAAATCTCACCGTCGACTTCCAAACCATAGACCATCCTGGCGCGAAGCAATCCCAGAGTGGCCTGATCGGCCGAAAGACTGCCGCGAATGGCCGGAGCAACCCGGTGGATCACGGGATCACGTTGCAATTGGTCCAAGAATTCCTTGTCGGCGGAAAATGTCAACGGCCGGTCGTCAGTTCCTTCCGCGCCGATCAACTGAAACACG
>CAUZVF010001034.1:0-2959 GCA_963582955.1 Planctomycetota bacterium | reverse complement strand
CAACCGCATGCGGGCCTCGAAAGAGGAATACACGACACTGGAAGACCTCTTCAAACGTGAAACCGGCCAAGTGGAACTGAACGATGTCCTTGACTCGCACCAGCGGCTCGTCGAAGCCGAAACACAGTACTACCGTGCATGGGCCGAGTACGCAATCGCCGTCAAAAACGTACATTTCGAAAAGGGTTCGTTGCTCGATTATGACGAGGTCTACCTGACCGAAGGCTTATGGCCCGTCAAAGCCTATCACGCCGCCGCCGAACGACATTACTCGCGAACCGGTTCGTGGTGGTTGGACAAAATCGTCACGCAACCATGGCCGGTCAGCCAGGGCGAATACCCACAGTTGATCGACCCGGTTTCCAACGAAGTCCCCGCGTCGGACCAGATTCCCGATGACGCACAATTTCCCGCACCCGCACCCGCACCGGAAGCCGAAGCCGCCGGCCAATTCCAATTCAACGATGGACTCAGCGGAAAGCCAGAACTGCAACCCATCCCGCTAATCGGCGAACCCGCTCAAATCGAATCATCAGAAGACGACCGCGATGAGATCTTCGATCCGCGCCCCGAACGAAACGATGTTCCCTTGCCGCCTCAAACAAAGGACCAATCCGGCGCAGCACCGACGCTCCAACCGGTCGAATTCATTTCGGACGAATCCACCAAAATCATCCACGCCGACGGTACCGACCAGAATCTCGACAAATACCCCGTCATCAACGCCGGCGGAACAGCACCGCTGTTGCCGCTTGAATGATGAACCAGTCGGTGGGTTTAACTGGGCGTATCCAGAAACGGGTCCTGGCCCATTTGTGTTTGCATTTCGATGCGTTGCTTGACCAGATGCATCAACACTTGGCGTTCTCGGAAATGTTTACGCTCGACTTTCTGTTGAGACTGGCGGAAGAGTGGCCCGAGGTGATCGAGTGGCGGCGCGGATGATTGGTGCGTCTTTCGCAGTTGATCGGCTTTGTCGGTTCCGAGTCCCGTTGCGAGGATGTCGTCGTCCAGTGCAAGATATTGCCGATAGCTGCCGCGGTCTCCTTGACGTCCGCTGCGGCCGGCGAGTTGGCGGTCGATGCGGGCTGAGTCGTGTAACTCGGTGCAAATGACGTGCAGTCCGCCCTTCTCGGCAACTCCTTCGCCGAGTGTGATGTCGGTTCCGCGGCCGGCCATGTTGGTGGCGACGGTGACTTTGCCCGGTTCGCCGGCTTCGGTAACGATGTTGGCTTCTTCGACCAGTTTCATGGCGTTGAGAACTCGATGCGTGATCCCGGCTGAGCTAAGTCGCGCTGACAAAGTTTCGGATTTGTCGATCGAACGAGTTCCGATCAATACCGCTCGACCGTCGGACAATATTTGTTGCACCTCGTCAACGATCGCATCCCACTTATCGTCTTCCGTGCGAAAGATTCGATCGGGCAATCGTTTGCGGAGGTTGGGGCGGTTCGTTGGGATCTGAACGACGAGAGTTCCATACATTTTTTTCAACTCCCGCGCGGAACTGGATGCCGTGCCTGTCATTCCCGCCAAACGGTCATATCGGCTGAACAATTCCTGGACTGTAATCTGAGCGGCCTGGCCGGTCGGGCGTGTGACTTCCAATTGGTCCTTGGCTTCGATTGCTTGGTGGATTCCGCCGCGCCATTTGCGGCCTTCCGCCAGCCGGCCGGTGAACTCGTCGACAATAACAACTTCTCCGTCGCGGATCACATAATGCCGGTCTTGTTGGAAATCGCGTTCGACTTTAATGGCACGTTCAATATACTCGTGCAGGTACGGCAAACTGACCGAGTCTAATTCCGACGGCTTCGGCAGCGTACGCATCAATTGGCGCCCAGCGGCATTCAACTCGACATTTCGAACCTCCTTGTCGTACGCGAAATGCCGGTCTTCTTCGAAACTCTCTGCCATGTGGGCGGCCCAGCGGTATGCGGCCGAGACAACTCGCATGTCGTCGCCGCCGAACGCTCCGATGATCAACGGAGTCCGGGCCTCGTCGATCAGAATGCTGTCGGCTTCGTCGATCAACGCGAAATGCGAACGCGGATTCAGCATGCCGTCGTCCGCGGCCGATTCCGATTGCCCCAACATCAGAGCCAACGTATCGCTGAGGTTTTGCTGATTCTTGCGTGACTGTAAACGGTCTCTTAGAAAATCGAATCCGAACTCCTTGGCCGTGCCATACGTAATGTCGCAAGCGTAGGCCTGCTTGCGATCCGACGGCGGCATCTGACTCTCGATGACACCGACGGTCATGCCCAAGCTCTCATAAACCGGCCCCATCCAATCGGCGTCACGCCGGGCCAAGTAATCGTTGGCCGTCGCCAAATGGGTTCCCTTTCCGGCCAGTGCATTCAGAAACATCGGCAGCGTCGCTGTCAGAGTTTTGCCTTCGCCCGTTTCCATCTCGGCAATGCAACCGTGATGCAACGCAATCCCGCCCAGAATCTGCACGGGATAGTGCCGTAGTCCGACTTGCCGCGAGGCCGCCTCACAAACCAGTGCAAAGGCATCGGGCAATAACCGGTCGAGCGATTCACCGCTGCGAACACGATAACGCAACGACATGGCCTGCTTTCTGAGGTCCGCGCCGGACACGTTGTTCAGTTTGCCGGTGAGTTGTTCGATGCGCGGTACAACACGCTGCCATCGTGCCAACTTGCGGTGCGGTGAACCTGGTAGAATGGATGCAACGGTCTTGAGCATGGTGGTTCTTCAGATCTCAATGGGTTGTCGCGAATGGACTTTTCGTCTGAGCAATCTCGCTGGCGAGCGGCATGCGTCAGCTTGCCGGCAAAGTGTCGTCCTCATCCAACCGGCAAGCTAACGCGTGCCGCTCGCCAGTTCTAATCTCGATACGTCAATCCACTTAGACGCCGTGCGGAATCGGTAGTTTGCATCGCCTGCATGCGGTTCCCATAAAGTACGCCGTATTGTAGATTGAAGTGTTCGC
>CAUZVF010001033.1:0-2960 GCA_963582955.1 Planctomycetota bacterium | reverse complement strand
CATTTCTGTACTTTGCCTATCCGGCTCAAATGACGGGCGATGCGATCTGGACGGCGGCCGACGGTTTTACCGGTGCCACTCCTTTGGGAGCGTTGGCATCGGCTCCGGTTGCCGACGGCATGAAAGCCATCACCGATCCCGCAACTCTTGACATTTCGTGGTCGCAGGCGTTCCTGGGCACAACACAGGGATCGATGGGCGAGACGTCTACGCTGTGCTGCATTTTGGGAGCCGTCTTGCTGATCGCCGTCGGAATCGGCTCGTGGAAAATCATGGCCGGTGTTTTGATCGGAGCGTTCGGGTTCTCGACGTTCTTATACAGCATGGGCAGTGACACGAACCCCATGTTTTCAATGCCGCCACACTGGCACATGGTAACTGGCGGCCTGGCGTTCGGACTGGTCTTCATGGCGACCGATCCCGTTTCCGCCGCGATGACGGATGTCGGCAAATGGATTTACGGGATTCTGATTGGCGTGATGACGATACTGATCCGTGTGGTGAATCCGGCGTTTCCCGAAGGTATCATGCTGGCGATTTTGTTTGGCAACGTGTTTGCACCGTTGATCGACTATTACGTCGTGCAAGCCAACATCAAACGGAGGATGGCTCGCGATGCAGCGTGACTCGATTGCTAACACGTTCGTCGTTGCCGGGCTGCTGTGCGGAGTCTGCTCGCTGATGGTTTCGGGTGCCGCTGTCGGGTTGCGGAGTACTCAGCAAACGAATAAGGAACTCGACAAGAAACGCAACGTGCTGGTCGTCGCGGGTTTGATCGGACCCAAAGAACGGCCTTCGGAAGCCGAGACCAACGAAAAGTTTCGGCAAATCGAAGTCAAAGTCGTGGACCTGCGCGACAAAGGAAACGCGCGCTACGCGATCGACGTGGATGTTGCGACCTTCGACCAACGAAAAGCGGCCAAGGATCCAGAACACAGTAAGGAACTTGGGCAAGACGAAGATGTCGCGAACATCAAACGGCGGGAACACTACGCGACCGTGTACCGCATTATGGACGGCGACCGGTTGGATCAAATCGTGCTGCCGATCAAGGGTTACGGCCTGTGGTCAATTCTGTACGGTTTTGTTTCGATCGATTCCGACTTGGTGACGATTCGAGGCATCGGATTCTACGAGCATGGGGAAACTCCCGGACTGGGCGGCGAAGTCGACAATCAGAAGTGGAAAGACTTGTGGAAGAACGGCAAGAAAGCCTTCGACGAAAAAGGCGACGTGAGCATCGAAGTCATTAAGGGCGTTGTTAGCGCGAACGCCAAGAATCCAGAACACCAAGTCGACGGCCTGTCCGGCGCCACGTTTACCTCGAACGGAGTCACCAACATGCTGAAGTACTGGTTGGGACCGGATGGATTCGGTCCGTATCTAAATCGGCTCAGGCGCGAAAGGGGTGACTGATGACAAAGCCAAAAGAGGCATTGCTAAACCCCCTGTTCAACAATAACCCGATTGCGTTGCAGGTGCTCGGTATCTGCTCGGCATTGGCCGTTACGACCAAGGTTGAAACAAGTTTCATCATGTGCGTTGCGGTAACGTTGGTGACAGCGTTTTCGAATGCCGGCGTCGCACTGATCCGTAATCAGATTCCAAACAGTATCCGCATCATCGTTCAAATGACCATTATCGCATCGCTGGTGATTGTCGTTGATCAAATCTTGCAGGCGTATGCTTTCGAGGCCAGCAAAGAGATGTCGGTCTTCGTCGGTCTGATCATCACGAATTGCATCGTGATGGGCCGCGCCGAGGGCTTTGCGATGAAGAACGATGTCAAGTTGAGCTTTCTGGATGGAATCGGCAACGGCTTGGGATACAGCCTGATCTTGATGGGCGTCGGCGTGTTCCGAGAACTTTTCGGGTCTGGAAAACTGTTTGGCTTCGAGATCTTCACATTATCGACCGAAGGCGGCTGGTACGTTCCCAACGGATTGATGCTGTTGCCACCAAGCGCGTTTTTTCTGATTGGCTTGTTTATTTGGGCGTTGCGGACACTGAAACCCGAGCAGGTCGAGCAAGGATAACGTCATGTTGGAACATTATCTCAGCTTGTTTGTGAAATCGGTTTTCATCGAAAACCTCGCGCTGGCATTCTTTCTCGGCATGTGTACGTTCCTCGCGGTCTCGAAAAACGTCAAGACCGCGGTCGGACTGGGCTGGGCCGTCATTGTGATTCAGGCGATTACGATTCCCGTCAACAATCTGATCTATCAACATTTGCTGAAACCCGGGGCATTGGCGTGGCTCGGCGAGAGTTACCACGACGTCGATCTGACGTTTGTGGGGCTGATCAGCTACATCGGCGTGATCGCGGCAATGGTGCAGATCCTCGAAATGGCTCTCGATCGGTACTTTCCGCCGCTGTACAACGCGCTGGGTATCTTCCTTCCACTGATCACGGTGAATTGCGCGATCTTGGGCGGCACATTGTTTATGGTCCAACGTGACTATGACTTTGCCGAGAGTTGCGTTTTCGGAGTCGGCTCGGGTGTCGGCTGGGCGATGGCGATCGCGGCGTTGGCGGGAATCCGCGAGAAAATGAAATACAGCGATGTGCCCGACGGTTTGAAAGGCCTGGGCATCACGTTCATCACCGTCGGCCTGATGGCTCTTGCGTTCATGTCGTTTGGCGGGATTCAGTTGTAGGACAAATTTGACGCATGGAAGTCTTCCTCGGATTTGTGATGTTCACCGGCATCGTGTTGGCGCTTGTCGCTCTGATCCTCGTTGCCAAGTCAGTTCTCGTTGCCAGTGGCGATGTCAACATTCTGATTAACGAGCAGAAGACCGTGACCGTTCCGGCGGGTGGCAAACTGCTGGGAGCACTCGCGGCGAACAACGTTTTTGTGTCGTCGGCGTGTGGTGGCGGTGGGACGTGTGCGCAGTGCAAAGTCAAGATTTTCGAGGGTGGTGGCGGCATTTTGCCGACAGAAAGAAATCACATCAAC
>CAUZVF010001032.1:0-2963 GCA_963582955.1 Planctomycetota bacterium | reverse complement strand
AAATTCAAGGCATCCATGTTGGCTCTCCAAAAAGCCAACATTCTCTACTCCAATTCCCTGCGAGAAAACCACCACGGACATTAAATTCCCGGAAGAACCTTCGGGAATATGGTTTCGTCGGAAAGCCAATTCCGTATGAAAGCCTTCTGTTCTGGGTTAACGGCTATAAGGAGTTGTATTCCTTTACCGACCCTCTACCGGATGCGCTGCGCGAAATTGGTTATGGAATGACGGAAAAAGCGGAGAAGTTGCAAGCCGAAGGCAAGCCTCAAGAGGCAACCGTTCTTCTCGTATCGGTGCGTCAAATGGGATTGCGTTTGATGTCAGCAACACCACGGGATGCCGGCCTCATGGTTACTGGATTGAGCATCGCGGGATCTCGTTCTGGTGCAGAGCTGCTGAGGAAGATTTATCGCGCAGAAAACGCGACCACAGAACTGGCGAATCTCGATCGCTTGCGGAATCGTCTCGTGTTGTTCAGGGAGGAATTCCGTAGGGCAATTAAGATAGAACTGAACGAAAAGGAACGGAAACTCGTTCTTGCCGGACGAATAAATCCGATTGAAGAGGTGCGAGTTCGGCTTCAAGAGGCATTGGTGAAGTCTGGTTTAGCTAATCAGGAATCTAGCAGAGATCCTGTGGGCATACCTTCGAAGTAATTCAACGCGGGCATTGCTGTTACAATCAATCGTCATACCAACGTTGTTCGCTTTGCTGACGGCGGCGTCGGCCAACGTTTCCGTTCGGCGAACAAACCGAGGATAGTTACCATGCGTCTGATCGCGTCTGCCATCGTTGTCCTTGCCGGTGCCATTTGTATCGGGCTGGCTGGATCGGGTCCGGGGACAAGTTACGCAGGAGATGCGAATACGGCAGGTGGGGTGCTCCTGTTTTGTGGCGGCGCGTGTTTTGCCATCGAATTTATTCGGTCATGGAACGGAAACGACAGGAATCCTGACGACTGATGCGCCGCCCAACTTAGTCAATCCGAGCCGACGACTTTCTGTTTCTGGATTTCGTATTCTTTCGCGATGTCGTCACGGTTGAGTGCATTGCGATAGATGCGGATTTCGTCGAGTTGGCCGCGGAAATGTTGGGTTTTCGAGGCTGTGTAGGTTCCCAGTTGCAGGGGATAGGCCGCGGTCGCGCCGATGCCTCCGTCGGTGCGGGCTCGTTCGGCTGACAGCTTGCCGTCGAGATAGATGGACAGTGTTTTGGATTCGTCATCGAAAACTGCCGTGATGAAAGACCACGCATTCGGTTTCAACGCCGTTGCCGCGGGCAGCGTGTCCCATGCTCTGTTCTTGGCCGTGCGGGTTTCAAATCGCGGGCGGCGGTCCGAGGCGATGTAGACGTTCCAACCGTACTTCGAAATCAAATAGCCGTTACCGGCAACTTTGTCAGGCCGGACCCAGAACGAAATCGTCAACGGCCCGCCAATCCTAAGCTGAGCGCCGTTGCCGGCCACGGCGTAATCGTCTTTTCCATCGAACGACAAGGCACCGTGGCCACGCGGCCCTTTAATCTCGGCGCCAAACAAACGCAGATGGTGACGGCTCACCAAATCGCGGACAACGTTGTCGGTCACCGGTTGGTCGAAATCGTAATGCGCCACTAATCCGCCAGCACCTTCGGTCGTCAACGGCACCGGCTTGACCTTCGGGCCAATTTTGATGTCGGATGGAAGATCGAGCCGATACAGGTCGAAGCCACCGTCTCGCATGGAAACGAAGGCAATCGATTTTCCATCCGGCGACCACGCTCCGTGATCGTCAATCGCGGAATGTTCGGTCAACCGGCGGACTTCCGTGCCGTCGGGACGCGTCAAATACAAGTTGTGATTGCCGTCGCGGTTTGATGTGAACAGCAACCACGCTCCATCGCGCGACCAGCGTGGCCGGCAATCGAATCCCGTGCTGTCGGTCAGACGTGTCAGGTCGGTACCGTCCCAGCGCACTTTGTAGAGTTCCACGTCGCCGTCGCGGTCGGTGGCGAAAGCAATCCATTGCCCGTCGGGCGACCACGCCGGTTGATGACAGTATTGGCCGTCGACCTGGACAATGCGCGTTTTGTTTTTTCCATCCGCGTCGGCCATCCACAACGTCTCATCAATGCTGACGAACGCGACATGTCGGTTGTCGGGTGAGAAACACGGTTCTTCTCCCAACATGACACTCTGCCCGGCCACTAACTTACGCAGGTTTGTGGCTTGCAGTTTTTCGTCAATGTCACAGACAAAAGTGTCCTTCGACGAGTTTCCCGTGTCGTTTCCGCCGCCAGAAATCAGCAACTGTTTTCCGTCGGCCGACCAACTGGGATGCTCTTGAATTTGCACCTGGGAATCAAATTCCGACAACAACGGCCGATCCCCCGACCCATCGGCTTTGATGACTCGCAATCCCACCAAGACACGATTCGCGCCGCGCCGATTGCGGTGATGACGGCAATACGCCAAATGCGAACCATCGGGTGAGTAGCAGACGAAGAACTTGGGGAAATACGTTTTCGTAAGCCGCTTGATCACCGGACGGCCGGTTGGGACTTCAGAAGCACGGAGAAATGCAGATGAAATCAAAACTGTGATCGCAACCAGTAATGTCACGTGAACTCGCGACGCGCTTGCGAAGTGAATAAGAATGTTTGTCGGCAACCTTAGACGCATCGTGGCCGATGATTTGAGGACAAAAACATTGATGACAGAAAGATGACACGTTCGTCGCATTTTTCTGTCAAACATTTTTCTGTCCGCTTAACCGACGGTGTCTCGTTCTGGTGAACTCGATTTCTCACTACGCCAATTCGCGGATCGGAGTTCCCAGAACGGCGGCGTCGCGCTCGAATAGTTCCACTCGGTCGAGTCCCATTCGATCCAGCACGGTGGCGATAAGATCGACGGGATGAATCGGCCGGCTGGCGGGATAGCCGCCGTCAAAAGTTGACGCTCCGATGACTGTTCCGGCTTG
>CAUZVF010001031.1:0-2974 GCA_963582955.1 Planctomycetota bacterium | reverse complement strand
CTGCGCGTTGCTGCTGTTGGTCTACAAATACGGCTTGCGAGTTCACGAAGCCAGCGCGTTCAACAGAAACCAAGTGAACTTCGCCCGGCGAAAGATTCGCATCGTCCGGGGCAAGGGATCGCGGTCGGGCGAGTTCTCGTTGTTCCGCGACGTTCATTCGTCGTTGACCGAGTATCTACGGACGCGCAAGGACAGGTCCCCGGCGTTGTTCGTTGGCCGGCGGGGCCGATTGCAGAAACGACGCATCGAACAACTCTTCGAACTGCACGCGAACACCGCCGGAATTCCCAAGAAAGAGCGGCGGTCGATTCACTCTTTGAAACACAGTCTCGCGGTCCACATGTTAGACGCGGGCAAGCCGTTGGAAACGATCCAAGATTGGCTCGGTCATCGGTCGATCGGTTCGACGCAGGTCTATGCCCGAATCAGCAGCCGCCGCCGCCGCGCCGCCGTTGCCAACGAACTCGAAAACGACCCGAACATCGTGTCGCTCGCTTGAAGTCACAGCTTCACCGATGTAGCTTCACACTGTAGGGAACGGCTCTGCGCCGTTCCGCGTTTCGACGCTACCGAACGGCACAGAGGCGCACAGAGGCCGTTCCCTACAGACACCTTTCGTCAATCGCTTAGGGCGACTTCGCGATAGACAGAATTACTTCTGCCTACTAACCGTTCGGCGATTGGTGGCACGGAGTTCTCACACTTTCCCGTATTGTCACAAATACAATTCCCGCGGCCCGAATGGATGCCGCAAATGAAATGTAGCATTGTCATCATGGACATTGGCCATCAGCCCTCAACCCCAAGGCAACTCATGTACCGTTACATTCTCGCTGTGTCAGCATGTTGCATGTTAACCGCCGTGGCTACGGCGGGGATTATGGGCGGCCACCAGCAGGTGATCGACTTCACTTTGCCCGAGCAGGCGGCCAAGTTGTGCACCTGGTCCGACCCCGAGCACCTCGGTTGCACAAAGGACGGATTCGGTTGGGACGGCGACAAACGCACCTCCCGCGATGGCTGGATTGAAACCAAACCGCTCGCGATCGGTACTGGTTGGAGACCGACACATAACGCGGGAGTCCGGATCAAAATACAGACCAATTATCCGGCAATTGTCTCCACCGGCCCCCACTCGAAGGCGTTCTACACGCCCAGAGTTTACGTTCGCTACAGCGCCGACCGAGTCCACTGGTCAGACTGGCAGCCGACCGACCTGAACGAAGACCCTCGCGCGCCCGGCACAGTGCTCTACACCACCCGCGTGGGTGTTCCCCGACGGACGAGCCAGGCATACCATGCGAAGCTCCAGGAGTGGTCCCGCCGCGACGACATCGCCTGGGCCAGTGACGAAGACGAGTTCTGCCGCTGGCTCGTGAAACAGGACCCCGACTACTTTGCCAAAGTGCGCCCGTTCGTCGGCTACGTCCAGTTTCTGCTGGAAACATCCTTCAAGGGGAGCCAGCGACTGACTCGCTTTGAAGCCGACGTGCACTGGGCTGTCAGTGGGATTCAGGCGCTTAAGTCTGCCAAAGGTCCCGCTGCAGAAAAACGCAAAGTGAGTCGGGATGGCTGGAATTTTATCGGCGTCGAAGCCTCGTCGCGTCAAAAAGAATGACAAAGGAATCTTGACCACTGAGAACTAGGGTGGCACGCGAGGTCGGAATCAAATCGCTGCAGACGGCCCACCCTAAGTTGACCGTTATCCGTAAAGTTTTGTTAAATAGTCAACGTCAATAGTCACAAATCGCCGAACCAAACGTTGCACGCGAGCGGGCGACAGCTCGGAGTGTGAAGTCAACGTCCCACGCGCCCGCCGCGTGAACTTTGTCGTTAGCCCAATCTGGAGAGCGTTTGACCGAAATCAAACCCACAATCAGGCAGCAGGTCCGCTGGCCCTT
This sequence comes from Planctomycetota bacterium, assembly GCA_963582955.1. Taxonomy (GTDB): domain Bacteria; phylum Planctomycetota; class Planctomycetia; order Planctomycetales; family Planctomycetaceae; genus CAUZVF01. Next base: position 1,073 of record CAUZVF010001031.1, on the reverse strand, counting down.
TCTTTGGGGGCTGATCCTGATCGTGCATATGGCCGTTGTTGGCGGCTGGTGGTGGCTCGCGCCCAAGGGATTTCCAGTTGGACACAGTCGCTTTTGGGTAAACTCTGCACTTCCCTGGCTCGGCGTTTTCCTGCTCGCGACTGGAATTCGCAATTTAGCTAAGTGCTGGTGCGTGATTCGGTATTAGTTTTGTGAAGACGGATCGGAATCGAGCCGGCGGCGGCGGGGCTGGGGAGCTATCGAATGCCAACGTGCGCTGACCCGCGCCGCTCTCGAGGATTTCCGGCGGCTCGTCGCGCGGCTGATACAGTCCCCTGGGAGCCGGCGGCGGATCGATGAAGAATTGCCCGTCTTCAGACGTTGATTGGTGTTGTTCTACCGAATGCCGTTCTGAATCTCGGCTGAGACATTGCCGCCGATCTCGCCGACGCGGTTTCGCGGCGCATTGATTTCGGCCAGATTGAACTCAAACACTCGTGTTGCCTGGTTGTTTTTTTCCAGCAATTCAGGAATGCGATTCTCCGCGTCGACTATTACCGAGATTCGCTCGTGGCTCTCTGCGGGGACATACGGGAATCCGATCATCAGCTTTTGTGGTAGAAAGTTCTCCGGCCAGGATAAATGTGGCACGGTTCGCGCGCCGATTTTCCGACGGTTTGAGGTTTCGCCAACAAAGACTTTCACGGAAATCCTCTTGGCAGGGCAGGTGCCGATGTTGTGAACGACGACCTGGAGTTCGCGGGTCCAGATTGAATACTTGATTTCCTGCGAAGCCACCGCCAGATCGGCCAGCGCTTCCCGAGCCGGCGCTGGTTTGGTTTGCCGCAACTCAATGATCGTCGTTGCTCGCGGAGCCAGCGTGAAGTGAATCTTCTGGCCGGGCTGATTGAGTTTGATTGCCTTTTCCGAGACTTTGTTATCAGGGGCATCGTTGTCGTCTCGATCGATGCCCGTCCGCAGCTGATAGGTGCCGGTCCGCAGCTTCCACGGAATCACAGCCGCCTCGACCTGCTTGTGCGAAAAATTGTACATCACGACTTTAACGTAGCGCGCGTCCGCCTGCTTAACGAACG
>CAUZVF010001030.1:0-2977 GCA_963582955.1 Planctomycetota bacterium | reverse complement strand
TTGTGGTTTCCAAATGTCTCGGCATCGGGTTTCAGCGTGTATTCCATTTTGAAGCCCTGGATGTCAGGCATTGACATGTTCTGAATCATCTTGCGGGAGATTTCTTTCAACTTGCCGGTCGGTTTGACTTCCCCGATGACGACACCTTGGATTGCGCCATCGTCGATATTCCCAAGTTTGAACGATCCGACGTAACTGCCGTATTTGACTTTCGAAAGTTCGTCGATTGCTTCCTGCAAAGCCTTCGCTTTTTCCTCATCTTGATCGCCAAAAAACATTGTCGCGACCTGCATGCCAAACTTCGTCAGTCCTTGCATGTTTCCATGCATGCCAAAATAACCCAGCGAGTCCGCCGGCAATTTCGTCAGCAACGTCATGTCCGAACCTGGATTCGATTTCAGGAACCTATCAGTACCTGTGTCAGCAGTAACATGTACATATTCCTCGATTGTCACTGCGTCACGATCGATGGCCAACGCCAACGCGAACCCCTCGGAATCCTTCAGTGCCTGCATCAGCCCGTGAGCCATATCTCCATAGATTTTGAAGATGGCACCAAAATCCATGCCCGTTGGATTCGGAGCTTGTTCGACCTGAGCCGTGATCATTTCGAGTAATCCGTCGATCTGTTGCTCGGCCACTTCGAGTTGAGCCTTGTAGGTTTCGGTCAACTGTTTCACATTCACGTAGACGGAAATATCGCCACGGCTGACAACCGCTTTCGACTCAGAATCGATGACCGTCGAGATTGCTTTGCCTTCGCCTTTGATGCACGCCTCGACCGATTTTGCGGCGGCTTCGTCTTCGCTGTAGTAAACCCAACTGCCGTCAACGACTATTGTGAATCCGTCACCCATTGCCTCTTTCAACGCATCGGCGTCGGTTGTCGTAATCCCAAAAACGACCGTAGGTTCATCATCGGCCGTCGGGAATGCGGCCACCCACCAATCCTTTGACTGATCAACGCCCGCCATCGTCGGGTTCGAGATGGCCATCCCGATCGCCGATGCCTGTGCTTGGACGAGTTGCCCCATTCCCGGCTCGATCGCATCAACTAATTCGGCCACTTTCTTAATTGTCTGTTCGGGGCTCTTCAGCCGAATCACCACGCCAGCGTTGCTGGGAAACGCATCCGCCGGACTGTCGGCCGCCTTCGCTAACGATGAGTAACAGAGAATCGACACCGCACTGAGGGCCAGTGACAGCCGTCCGATTCGAGGAAGAAATCGTGTCTGCATGAGAATGTTCCTGGATTCAATAGTTGCCGATAAGGTTATCTACGCCACAAGTGATCGTATCACCGTCGCCACAGCCGCCCACGAACACGCAAGGCGTGTTCGTTCGGGACATCTGTTCGAGAATTCGGTGCCGATAGCAATTTTGGTGCTCAGAACAAACAACCCCTGGTTGCGAACTGCGGGCCAGTATAACGAGACAGTCGCTGAAAGGGATCAATTATTATTAAGATGTGCGGAAATGTGACACAATCGAAGTGAATTCTTCAGCTTACATTTCTCGGTTAGGCTGTCCGATCAATTACTGTCGCATTGACCCCTGCCTGCTTGTCAGGCCGGGTGGATCAGTTTGACAAGCTAACATGTTTATCACTTAGCCAGGCCCCTTGCCAGCTCGTCTGGCAACAGCCAAAGTTTGATCGGCCAACGGCGTTGATCGCTGACCAAACTGATTCACCTGTCGGACAAGCCGACAGGGGCCTGATCGATTTGCAGCCATTCATTTTAGCTGGTCAAACTACGTTTCCCACCAGACAAGCTGGCAGGGGACGCAGTATTCGCAGGTGCGAAACTTATTGCTCCACCGCTACTAACTCGCTGAAACTCTATTGAGAATCCGCCGAGTTTGGTAGCGAACGTTCAATCATCTGCCAACTCCGATCAGTCATCATTTTTGCGGGCAGAAATCCTCGAATGATTGTTGATTCACTTCTCATTCGTACGTGTATAATTCAATGAGCGGTTGCCGATACTTCTTCACGGTGACCAATCCGTCGTTCTTCACCAATCATTTCGACATTCGTCGTTTCTTACGAGCGAACTGTTCCATTTGCTTGATCGAACCGCGATCTAAACTGCCGTTGGCCGACTCAGGAACTGTCCCGAAACAACTTCCCGTTTTCAATTGACTCGTTTAACGGCAAGCCGAAGGCGTCGGTGTTTCGATTGCGTATTGACGTCCGAAACACGGGCGCCTTCGGCTCGCCGTTAAACAAGGAAGTTAATTCGTGCCTGTTCCTCAGTCAAAGGAAACACTTCTCGGCAACGCTTCAAAACAAACCCAATTGACGACGGTTCTGACGATGGAGACGACTTATGTCAGACGACGGGAAGATTTCGCGCCCTGAGACTTCAAATGCCGGCAATCGCAAGTCGCTATTGCGCTGTCTGTATACGCAGAACCCGTTCTACCTGATCAGCGTTGCGTTCGTCTTGAACGGAACAGGGTATTGGTTTCGTCAGGGCGACGGATTACACAACCCGTGGCCGTTGATGGCGTATCACGAATTTCTGAATCTGTTTTCTGAGCAATTCGGATCGCCGGTCTTCGCAACGTTACTCGGGGCGGCGGGACTCTTCGCGTATGCGACGGTACGCCGCATTCCACACGCGGCCGAGTGCATGGTCGCGGCCTGGTTGATGCTGGCCGTCGTCAGTCCGCAAACAACAAGTCTCGAAACGACGGTCAATCCACAGGTTTTTCCCATGTGGCTGATCAGCGCGCTGGCGGTTGGATCTGGAATCTGGAATCGCAACGCGCGTCAAACACTGATCGGCTTGATGTGTTGCCTGGCGGCATTGCGTTTCAGCTTTTGCGAGGGTTGGACGGATTTCGATTTAATTTACATCGGCGCATACGTCATCACGGGCTCGGTCATTGTCGTCTCGATTACGTTTCGAGGCGAATTCGCCGAGTTTCTCAGTCTCGTCGCCGCCTCATTGCTCTTCTTACTTTGCGTTGC
>CAUZVF010001029.1:0-2980 GCA_963582955.1 Planctomycetota bacterium | reverse complement strand
TCATTTATCGTTCGATTCACCGTTTTTCGGGACTTTGAATAGTGAGACGAGTTTACGGGACTGGATGGCATGCGGATTCGCGCAACGACCATGTCCAGAAGCAGTTGTTTCGTAATTCCAACGTTATTCAGGAACGGGCGTGGGGATGACGATGTCAGATTCCTGGCGCCTTCGCGCGAGCTTATCTGTGCTCGCAAGTTCGATTCTGCGACGAATCGGAAAACAATGAGTCCTGCCCGTCCTGCCCCCTTGATTTCGGCAGTGGATCCTTCAGTCGGGCAGTGGTTCACGCGCGTGAGCAACATCTCCGTGTCCGATTGCCCTTGACGCGATTACCTAGATTATTTAGGTATACGCTAGGATTGCCAACGTGTGGAGATGAAAACATGGACTCCAAATTGATGGCAGGTACCGCCGAGATGCTGATTCTCGAGGTGGTGTCTCAGGGTCGCAGTTACGGCTACGCGATTGTGCAGACCGTTACGGTGCGTTCCGGCGGCGGTGTCGATTTGAAAGAAGGAAGCCTGTACCCGGCTCTACACCGGCTCGAACGGCGCAAGCTTCTCTCGTCGTCCTGGGGCGAAGTCGATGGACGCAGGCGGAAGTACTATAAGTTGACGGCCGCCGGCCGCAGCATCTTGGCATCCAAGCGGCAAGAGTGGCTGCGGTTCGCTTCTGGCGTCAACGGTGTGCTGGGAGTGGAATGTGGATTGGCCTGACTCACACGATGCGGCCGCCGGTCTTCCCGCACCGCGGGATGACGAGCCGCAAGCGCTACGGCAAGACATCGCCGACGAACTGGCCGACCATCTGCGGTGCGCGCTTCAACGTGAGTTGCTTGTCATCTCCGATGAACAACAGGCAAAACGGAATGTGTTGTCCCGCTTTGGCAACGTCGAGCGGGTTGGGAGAAAGCTCTGGTTCGATCAGATGAGGGAGAAGATCATGTCGCAGCGAATCACTCTTGCCATGTTCGTTATGACGGCTGTTGCCTGCATCACGGTCAGCGGCCTTGCATGGCAGACAGCGCAACAAAGCCAGCAACTCAGCGCGGCCATGCTGGAAAAGCTGGCAACGGTTTCCGCGCGGACACCACCACAGCCGGTCGTGGCTGAGTCAACCGAATGGAGCCCCGTCAAGTTGCAACTTGTCTTGGGAAGAAAGGGCGGCTTGCCGGCAGAAGGATTCCAGGTGAATATCAAGGGCGACCCCTACGGCAGAAAGGACACATCCAAAGGTGCGTATGATGAAATCGGTTTGATGACCGATTCGGAAGGGATTGCAGATTTTGGTCAGATCAGAACTGGGCAGTACAGGCTCGGCGTCTCCACCCCCTGGGGTGATTATCTGGAATCCACGCTATTTGTCCCGCGTGGTCGGCCGCTCGTGAAGGAAATCGTCTGTCCGGCAGGACTGTCTACGTATGACGACGTGCAGCTTGAGATCAACTGGCCACAAGACCTGCGCGACAAGGGACTTTGGGCTGTGTGTGCCTTTAGCCGCAGCCAAGATCCCCTCGTCGCGGACGGAACCTCTCTGTTAGCCGCCGGGATGATGCGTTGGACCTTGAACACAAAGTATCCTCGGAACCACGTTGTCATTTTCACCGCGGCGGGAAAGTGCATCGATTCACCGAGAGGAATGGATTTGGTCTGGACGGACTCGAGTAACGGCGAAGGCTACCAAACAGACTATCTCGCAAATTACGTCGGCAGAAGTATAGAGAACTTCAATCAACTTTCTCTAAAACGCAATTCGTATCCGGGCTACTCAGAACCAACATTGAAAGTCCGCCGGATCCCACGGAATCACTTTCTTACGGGAATCGAAATCGCGTTGCCCTCGCGGGATGTGAAGAACTTCGCGAAGGAACCGTCGTTTCGAATAATCGGACGGCACCCGTTTTGCGACCCTGATGAAGTCGAAATGGTTTTCAGAGCCGGCGAGGACATCCCCATGTTCGAAGTTAAGTCGGGCGTCGAAAACCGGTGGACGATCACTTTGCCCGAAGAATTACTCAAACAGGTTCGGACTCATCTCGCCGCTGACTCTGACGCAACTCCGAGAACTTGACGCATCCTCACCGAGCAGTCCGCAGTCGAGTCTCAAAAAACGACCGTTTTTGGCACCGCCGCGCAGTGACACTTTCGCCGACCAATCCAGTACTAGCTCCGACTTGCGATACTTGTGGCGGTGTCCGATATTGGATGGGCTGGCCGGCTGCGTTCGAGTGCCGCGGCCTCCAAGAACGGTCCAAATGACTCTTTTATCGGCAAACAAATGCCTCGTGAAAGCCAGAAGATTGGCGATTGCCCCAAGTGCCCTGGAAACGATCTCGCGTGTACGTATAACCATTTTGAAAAAGACGATCTGATCATTGATTCCTGGGAACACAAGTGCCCGGACTGCGGCTTTCGCGAAACGACGGCGTTCCGGTCGGACGAGGATGACTTGAAGAAAGAAACTGTCGATCCTGGCGTCTGTCCGTATTGCGACAGAAAGCCTCAAATCACTAATTGATCTCCTGCCGTGGTGCCAGTAAACCACCTTTGTGAGACAACCAGTTAACACTACGGAAACCGAATCACCACTCGGATCGCCTCGCCGCGGTCGGCCACGGCAAAGGCTTCGTTGATGTCGTTGAAGTCGAAATGGTGAGATAGGATCGACTGATACGGATAGCGGTCCCGTGTGCGACTTAGAAAGTTCAGCGAGTCCGGAATCGCCGAAGGGTCATAGGCGAAAACACCCTTGATGCTGAGTGCTTTACGGACAACGATCGACGGGTCGAAGTTTGTTTCCAGTCCGCCGTTCACATTCCCGCCCCACAAATAGCGGCCGCCATCGCGTAGCAGCGTAACGCCTTCAGAGATGGCGGCCGGGACTCCTGCCAACTCGCAAGCCACGTCGGTGCCCAGACCGTCGGTCCATGCAAGGACCTGTTCCAGTCGCTCTTTGGAGCTTGTCGTTTGCACGTTGA
>CAUZVF010001028.1:0-2983 GCA_963582955.1 Planctomycetota bacterium | reverse complement strand
CCGTAGCGGATTCGTCTTGTGGTCGATCCCGGCTCCAAAAATGAACGGGCTGATGCGGCCTTTCTCCACGCGAGGGCTGACACGCAGCTCGACGGACAGTTCCTCTGACTGTACCCGCGCGAAAGGAATCAACCCGCCTGCAATGAACAGCACTGCGGTAAACATCGTGCAAGCCGATGGCATGTCTTCACGGTTTCGAAGGCTGTCTTGTCGAGACATGATCCTATTCCTTCGGATCGAAAACGTTGCGCAGATCGGAGTCGAAGGCGGCGTCTCGGATTGTGCTTTCGGCGTTGACCGGCTTTGTGTTGAGCCGCCATTCGATCAGTCCGGCGTCACGCGGGGCCTGTGGACTGTCCTTGCCAGCCTTGATGCGGTATCCGGTTCCGAAAGCTGTCAGGATCGCGCCGTCGCGCATCAGTGTGGACGACGTTGCCTGGCTGCTGGGCCACCAGTAGGTCTCGCCCATACGTTTACCGGACCAGACGTGCAGTAGATACCGGTGATCGAGATCCCAGGTGACGCCGTGGTCGTGGCTGACCACTGCCTCGATGCCGAATTGCGGGAAGCCGTTTTGGTCGTCGACATATCCCAAGCGGACAACATAGGTCATGACGATGTCCTGGTTGGGCATCAAGACCAACGACGGGTGATGGCGACCGTAGTCGTAGAGCTTCTTAACGGCTGACCACGTGCGGCCGTCATCCTTGGAGCTCGAGATTCCCAGCCCTTCGTAATGGTCCAGAGTCTTTCCCTTCAGCCGTCGCGGAACGTCGGTCCGGCAGGCTCCCAGCAAAACGCCGTTGCCGGCGCGAAACAAGTGAGCCTCATTAACGCCCTGCCATTGCGGGACCTTGATTGATTTGCTCCACGTTTTCCCTTCATCGACGCTGAAGCGGATGTAGGCCTGCGAGCTGGTACCTGATTGCGCGTAGCCAGTCTCCGCAAGTTGCGTGATCTTGCCAGTCCTGGGATGGCGATCAACCAGTGGCCGATCCCAGATGGACCAGGGCTTTTCGTCGGACGTCGATGCAATCGCCACGGGTTCGCCCCAAGTTTGGCCCTCGTCCGAGCTGAACCAGCGCGCGGGGTGTCCGGCTCCGACGCTACCTGTCTCATAGAACATCAACTTACCCTTGCCGAGATAAGCCAGGCTTGTGCCCAGACCGATCGATGCTTTGCCATCGTCCCCGCTGCGCGCGGGATGAGGATCCGTCCACGTCGCTCCGCGGTCGTCGCTGGTCAGGACGAAGGCGCGATGCGGATAATCGCAACCGACGAGCATCAGCAGCCGGTCCTTCTCTGGCATGTTGACGATGTAGGGAACTGCTACCACTCGGTTCCAACTCTCGGTGACGATCTGAAATCTCGCCGGAAGCCGGACGCTACCAGCCTTGCCGGCCAATTGCCGGACTTCGTGAGGCTGCCAGCCATTCGATCGGGATGAAGGTATCGCCACGGCCAGGTCGTCCAGCACTTCGAACGGCGGTTCATAGGCCGACTTGCCGCCTTCACGCGATGTGAAGAAGTTGAACAGGTAAACGCCGTCGGCTCCTGTTTTGATGAGTTGAGTTGCCGCGTGGCGATATTCGTCGGCGGTGAGGTTTTTCGCGCCGCCGCCTTTCGTGCATTCGATGCCGCCATAGACCGGCACAGTCGTGATTGCCTGCTTTCATTTATCAATCGGCAAATCGCCGCGCTCGAACAGGAATTCAGAAACCGCGACAAAATCGACCCAGCCGTGTTTCACCCAGGCGGGCACGTCACAGCCGAGTTCTCTTGCGGTTTCGAGCGTGGGCGGAGTGCGACCGAAGTTCGACGGCGGGCGCACCGAGAGCACCAACCGGCGACCGCGTTTGCGTCCAACCTCGTCGAGCATTTTGCGAACTCGCTCGACCAGCGAATTCATCTTTGCGACACGTTCGTCGGTCGAACCGTCTTTGAAGAACCGAGGGAAGCGGTTGAAGTCGAGTTCGATACCGTCGCAGTCATAGCGCCCGACGGCTTCCTCGATTAGTTGGAACGTGTAATTGCGAACCTCGGCGCGTGCGAAATCCATCGCGCCTTTGCCCTGATATTGCTTTGTGCCCAGCCGCCAGTCCGCATGGTCTACCAGGAACTGCGTGCGGAGAAAGTCGTTACCGTGATCGTCGTTCATGCGAAACGTGAGCAAGGCCTCGCAACCGCGCCGCTTGGCTTCGGCCAGCATGACCGCGTACGGATCGACTCCGGCATCAAAGAATGCCTTCATGTTCCGAAACCGCTGCTTCTCTGAAGCTGGCCATTTCTCTCGCTCGTCCTGCGTCGAAAGCGTTCCGCGCATCGTGCCGACCTTCGTCGGGTAATACATGACCTGCGCATTGACACAGACCAGCACGGTATCAACGCGGCTCCCATCGTAAGCGACCTCTTCGATCAACCGCTTCACATCGTCGATGTTAACCGGCACCGGCCCCTTGCTGCCGGCCTTTGTCGACAGGCACGAATCGCCGTCGAAGTTGTAGAGCACCCGCCGAGATCGCGTGGATTGTCTGACCGGCTCTGGCTCGTCTTGAGCTGACGCACACGGCATGACCGGGCTCACGATAACTGTCCACAGAATCAGCGCGTGGAATCGGCGAGTGAAAACAGACATGGGATATTTGTCTCCGATCTGAGCTTTTCTGTGTTTGCGCAGACGCTTGGTCTAGTCGAATATCGTCAGCCGGTGCACCTTATCAAAAGTGCCCGGATCTTCGTGGTTGAAAACGGCGATGAAAAGTGCTTCTTCACGAGGCGTCAAGTAGTACGGGACGACCTTGCTGGGAAGAAACTGACTGAGATCATCCGTGCTGTCTGTCACGACATTCTGGAGTTTCGTGCGCGAGTTCTCGCCACTTGAGGTAAGTCTTGGTAAATGGCACGGCGAAATCAAGCGGCCGAGACATCGAATTCCCAACGCGTGCAAGTTGAGAAATAGCCTGTAAATACAGTCGGCTGACTT
>CAUZVF010001027.1:0-2983 GCA_963582955.1 Planctomycetota bacterium | reverse complement strand
AGAAACGACTCATGGAACCTCCAGGCCAAATGATGAACAGTTTTCCGTACCGGAATCCGGTCTCTGTTTGGCCCGCCAATCACGCCGTTTTCATGACGCCGCATTTGATCGGTAAATCATCAAACGAAACGACTTTGGACACGACTTTCTGATTTTCTTCAAAGAATCTCAGGATTTCGTGCCCTCGCCATCGCTCACCCACCCACGCCGACCCACGCTATGGCAGCGAATCGTCTGGACGTAATTTCGCGTTCCGGTTATGTTTCCGCGCTTTTTGCAACAAGACGAAAAACATAGATAAGTTTTGCGTGGTTGAAAGTGTCTCCTTCTGATGTTTAACGGCAATCCGCAGGCGACGGCTTTGCTCGACGAAACCGTCGCCCGCGGCTCGCCGTTAAACGAGTCATTCTTGCCCGCGAACGGAATTACCAACAACGAACGCGAATTAAGGAGTCGATCATGAAGCGTGTTTTCATGATGTTCAGTCTATTCTTGGCAGTTGCTGCGATCGGTTGTGGTTCCGACGAACCTCAATTGGGAAGCGTCGCCATTCTTGACCTTGATGCCGTTGCCAAACGATTAGGGCGGGATCTCGAGATGGCCGACTCACTACAACAACGTGAAAGTGTGCTGAATCAGCAATTGGCCGTCGTCCAAACATCGTTTCAAAACGAATTGAACGAAAAGCAAAGTGAGTTTGGCGTGGAGTTGGCGGATGACGAGACTCAGGAACTTCTCGGCCTGCGGCGGACGGCCAATCTGAAGCTGAATTCGGTTCGCCAAAAAGCTCAAGGTAACCTGGCACGGTATCGTCGATCGATTGTCAACCAGTTCCGTGAAGAAGCAAAACCCATCGCGCGTCAGATCGCCGAGGAAAAGGGCGTGAAGATCGTGTTGACAAAAAATGACTTTGTCGTGTTCTCGTTCGATTCGGTGATCGACATCACTGAAGAGGTGATTGCTCGAATGACGGCACAAAAGACGAATACGGCGGCCAATTCAACAAAGGCAAAACAGACACCGCCGGATTCCACCGCGAAGCCAACGAACTAGCCCGGATTATTCAGGCGAGCGGTGGGCGTCAGCCCGGCGGTTACAGAATCGCCGCTTGAAACCGGTCGGCTGACGCCAACCGCTCGCCGACAGAGTGTATATTGAGCAATGGATGGAACCTGTCATACTCTGGAGATACGTCGAATCTCACCAGATTCATGAATGATTCGGACTAGAACTTCCGCACGGAGCAAGCGACATGGCGACCGATGTCAGCCTCGTGACGGATGGCCGCGTGGCTCGAGTCAAGTTCGAGACTGATAACGGTGTCCATGTGTTTTCGTCCGAAACACGTCAGCGGCTCCTCACCGTCTTGGGTGAAGTCTCGCAGCTCACGAACTGTTCGGTCGTTGTTTTCGAATCTCAGGGCCGAACGTTCCTCGCCGGAGCTGACATCCAAGAATTCCTAGGCCTCGACGCCGAAACGGGCGAACGATTGGCTCGTGAAGGCCAGCGTCTGATGGATCGTGTCGAAGCGCTGGCTCCGGTGACAATCGCGGCAATCCACGGTCCGTGTGCAGGCGGAGGAACCGAGCTGGCGCTGGCCTGCGACATGCGGATCGCTGCCGAAAGCGCACGAATCGGTCTTCCGGAAGTGTCGTTGGGAATTCTTCCGGGGTGGGGTGGGACTGTGCGTTCCGTGCGATTGTTCGGTGGTGCCGTGGCACGGCGGATGATTCTGACCGGAGAATTACTGACCGGCCGCGTGGCCGAACAATTGGGAATTGTCGATTTTTGCGTCACGGACGATCAATTTCGCGACGAGATTGACAAGCGAATCAAACTTGTCGATTCACGCGGACCGAATGCCTGCCAATCTGCAAAACGGCTGATCGCTGAATTCGAGTCCGTCGACATGGACGGCCAGTTGTTAAAAGAGGCTCGGGCATTCGGCCGATGTTTCGCCACAAACGAGCCCCAAGAAGGTGCGGCCGCATTTCTTGAGAAGCGACCCGCAAATTGGGATTCGGCTAATGGAATCAGTTCAGGCGGCAACGCTTCGGTTGACGGCACGTGAAGGGCGGTCGCAGCAGGCCGCCCAGTCATTGCGGTCGACAACGGCGGTCCCCGTGAGACAATTGTATCTGGTACGATGGGCACACTGTGCCAGCCAAATGCCGAATCATTTGCGAACAGCTTGCGGCCGCTAATAGAAAACGTCGACACAGCTCGAACCATGGGCAGAGCAGGCCGGCTGCATGTTCGGCAAAACTTCTCACATGATATATTCGCGTGTCGTCTGGAATCAGTGCTACGAAATCTATAGTCGTGAGGCCGAGGGCTCATGCTACCCATTGCGCGCACGGCGTGCAAAATATCGCCCTATCCTCGCAGCTTCAAAAAACATTACGATTGTAGTAAACAGATGAATATGACTAGCACGGACAAGACAAAATGCCCACGGCATTCGAAGGAGCCGCGATCATAATGCAACGAGTCCCCGCCGAACCGCTCAATTACGAATTCAACCGGCACTTAGAACCGCGCGTGCGGATCGAATCGGGCGAGACGCTGATTGTGGAAGCCGAGGATGCGTTGTCCGGCCAAATCCGTACGAACGATGACCGCCGCGACAAATCGGCCATGCCGTATAGTAATCCGGTTGCCGGACCGATTTGGGTTGAAGGCGCCGAGCCGGGCGACTCGCTGTCGGTCAAGATCGAAGACATCCAACCGCGCGACGGGCAATGTGCGACTTACACCGGACATCCTCGCCAATTGGCCGAATGGCTGGGCCTTGACGTTCCGCACGGAGCTCACGTGTGTCCGATTCGCGACGATGTCATCCACTGGAGTGACGAGATCGCGATTCCGTATGCGCCCATGCTGGGTTGTATCGGCACGGCACCCGATTGGGGAGTTCCCACGACGGGTCCCGCAGGACCGCACGGCGGCAACTTGGATCTCGTCGAGGTCTGCCCCGGAAGCA
>CAUZVF010001026.1:0-2987 GCA_963582955.1 Planctomycetota bacterium | reverse complement strand
TTCCGCCCTGGTTCCTAAACGGAAACAGAGCAGCCGATACAGACGGCTTTTCAATTTCCGTCCTCGTCAGCTTACTTGGCGATAATCCTTCGAAGCCACCCCGGCCGGTCGGTTGTAATGCCGTCCACGCCGAGCGACTGCAGCCGAAGAACATCGTCTTTCTCGTTCACGGTCCAGACGAAGAATCCCAATCCCGCAGCATGGGTCCTGTTCACCGCATCGGCCGTGACGGCAGCGCAGTTATTCACGTTTAATCCATCCAGTTTTGCTCGCTTTGTCTTGGCGATAGCGTCAGCGATGTTTGGTTTCCAGCGCCTGGTCACCTTCGAGCGTTTGAAGCTGACGAGCCAATACACTGGGATCTTGGAGAGTTGCTTCTTGATGGCTTGTGCAATGTCGTACGAAAAGGCGATCACAACCGCACGTTCGTTCGTGTGTTCCCAGCGTTTCAATTGCGGAACAATAACGGGAACAATGTTCATTCCAGCTTTGATCTCAATAAACAGCCGCTTGCCGGCCGGCACTGTTTCCAGCACTTGGCCCAGCGTGGGAACGCGCTCGCCGGTGAATTGGTCACCTTTCCAGCGACCGACATCCAACTGCCGCAATTCGCTCAGCGTTTGATTCTTCACGAGTCGATCACGGCCGCCAATCCGTTTCGTCGTTTTGTCGTGATAAACAACGATTTGTTTGTCCTTCGACAGATAAACGTCGATTTCGACCGCATCGGTGTTGCGCTGCCAAGCGAGATTCACCGAAGCCAACGTGTTCTCTGGCGCATCGAAACTCGCGCCGCGGTGAGCGATGATCCGCAGGCTGTTCTCTGGTGGCACAGTGATTTGATCTTGGTCGTCCACTGCGACCGCCACGACAGCCTGATTCTTCGCCGGCTGTTTCAAACTGGTCAGAAAAGCAATCACATCGGCGAGTTCCGGCTCGCTGAGTGCTTTTTCCAGGCCGTTCGGCATGATTGAAACGGTACTCGATAATAGCTCTTCAATGTCGTCGCGAGGCACGGCGACTGGTTCGCCCGTTTGTTGCTGGACAAATAACGTGTCGCTCGTTTCACGCACGATCAGGCCCGAAAACACTCGGCCGTCAGCCGTCACCAGCGTGTGGGTTTCGTAGTCACGCACGAATGTCGCGGATGGAAAAACGATCGATTCCAACAAGTCGCGTGCTGCTCGGTTCGCGCCAATCGTTGTCAAATCGGGTCCGATCTTGCCGCCCTTGTCACCTACTCGATGGCAAGTGGCGCACTTAGACTTCTCCGCGAAAAACAGATCTCGTCCTTTGGACGCGTCGCCCTGATTTAGCAACGGCAACAGAGTGTCGAGATGCGCCAGCTTCTTTTGCTCGGCCTGCCGGATGCGTTCGAGCAGTTTGTTTGCCTGTGGCAATAATTCACGCGGATAACGCATGATGACGTCGGAAAACTCATGCGGCGCGAGGCTTGTTAATCCACGCGCGTTCTCCATTGCACCGAGGAAGGCTTTACCGACGTTCCTATCGCGTGATCGCCGGTATTGCCTGACCAGCTCGCGTAGTTGTGACGGCCCGGCACGCTGTAATTGCGGAGCGAGCCGGAGCAACTGGGGTTTGCTGAGCGACGATGTGCCGAGTTTCTGCGCGGCACGCAGGTTCTCGTTTGGACTGCCCGACACTAGCAACTCGACCAGCACATCAAACGCCGCATCGGTCAGAGCACTCCGGCTTCCAGATGCAACCTGCAACGCGTTGACTCGCAACAGCGGCCGTTGTTTCTCATCGGCACCCAGCTTTTCAAGCCGTTGCTTGAACCGATCCGTCTTGATCGCGGACAACGCGTTCAGCACAAGCTCCACTGTTTGTGGTTCGCCCGAATCGAGCATCCGTTCGAACGGTTCACTCCAACTTTCGTGAAGCGGCACGTTCTTTCCCTGCGCGATTGCGCGGAGCAGCAGGTCTCGCGTCTCGCGGGACGATTTTGTATTTGTGCCGGATTCGCTCAGTCGTCGCCCGATCAAGATACCGACCGCAGGATTTGCGAGTGATTGCTTTGCCAGACGGCTGATCACGGTTGCGTTCTGTTGGATCGATTCTGGGCGAGCAAGCAAGCCGTCCAAGACCTCCGCCCCACGGCCCGACCAGCCGGCGTGCCGGCTGAACACGTCGCCCGCCACTTTCCGCAGGTGAGTGTCTTCCGATTCAACAAGTGCGACGACGTCGTCAGCCGTCAGGTCGCCGGCGTCCATTTGATCGAGGGCGATCAATGTGCCGCGTTGCGTGTTTGCGTTCTTGGCAGTCAGCCCGCTACGTGTCGCGGCCGAGTTGTTGATCTCGATCAACGCGTAGATCAGCGCGTGTTCTTCGGTCCGGCCGACGTCACGGCCAAGTGCTGAGAGCAGCGTCGGCACGGCTTTCTGATCACCAAGCCGGCCCAGCGCGGTTGCGGCCTCCCGACGCAGCGCAGGTTGGTCCGTTTTCAGGATCTCCAGCAACCGATCGATCGCCACGGAATCGGGATACGTGGCAAGGCTGCGACAGGCCGTCAGGCGAATGGCGGGATTCTCGTCGTCCAACGCCAGACGAATCGCCGCACGCGCCGCCTTCTTGTCGCCGGATGTGACAGATTTCGGGTTTGCTGCGTCGTGTCCCGAAGTCTTGCGACTTTGGCGACGCCCCACCATTCGTGTCAGCGCCCAGACAGCGTTTTGGCGTTGGCGAATGTCGCGGCGTTGAATTGTCTGTCTGAGGGTCGTCACGATCGACGTTCCCCGCGCGGCGCATTCAGCAATCGCCCGCTCGCGAACTTTGAATCGGGTGTCGTTCAGCAATTTGATTAACTCAGCATTCGTCTGCTTCGGCCAGTCGATTCGCTTGCCCCACGAATTGGGCTGCGTCGTCATGCCGGTGCGTTTTATTCGATAGATGGCGCCTTTGATGTCCGGTTTGGCGTGTTGCGACGTGGGACATCCACGATAGAACCAGCCACCCGTATCGACGAC
>CAUZVF010001025.1:0-2988 GCA_963582955.1 Planctomycetota bacterium | reverse complement strand
TCGCACCGGTTTTCCAGAAGCATTGCGTCCGCTGCCATGGCGCGGCAGATCCCGATGCAGAACTCGACCTGCGACAAATGGCGGGGCTGTTGCGCGGAAGTGTTGATGGACCCGTAATTGTCGCGGGAAATCCACAGGCGAGCACGTTGTTCGGTTTGATTACCGCGGGTGAAATGCCAGCCGACGAAAAAACCAAAATAACTTCGGCGGAAGTCGCCGCGATTCGGCAGTGGATCGAAGTCGTACCGGCATCCGCGATCTTGTCGGCGCGCAAAGTGACGGCAGACGACGTCATCCCGATCTTGTTGATGCGGTGCGCGAGCTGTCACGGCAGGAACTTCCAGGATGGCGGGCTCGATCTTCGAACCTACAAGTCCATTCTCAAGGGCGGCAAATCGGGTCCCGTAGTTAAGTCGGGCGACCCGGTAGGCAGCCCGCTGCTGCGACGGATTCATGCCAAGGAGATGCCCCCGCCGGATCGAATGGTCGAAGCGGCTGTGACTGCAGTCCGCTCCGACGAAGTTGAGACGATTGAGCGTTGGATTGCTGCAGGCGCGCCGCCAGCGGGCAAGTTGCGATCGGCCCCTCGGCGAAAGATTGCGGAAGAGGAAACGGAACAACTCTGGGCGTTTCGCGCGCCCGACGAATCGATCGTGCCGCCGTCGATCGCAGGCCAAGCCAATTTTAATCCGATCGACGCGTTTGTTCTTCGACGATTGCGGGCCGAAGGAATGACTTTCTCAGCGGAGGCGAAGCGAACGGAGTTGTTGCGACGCGCGTGGCTCGACCTGATCGGCTTTCCGCCGTCGCCGGAACAGGTCGACGCGTTTCTCGCGGATGAATCACCGGATGCTTGGCAGGCAACGGTGGATGGACTGCTTGAATCGAGGCACTACGGCGAGCGTTGGGGGCGTTATTGGCTCGATACGGTCGGGTACCTGGATTGGAATCACGCCTGGCGGTATCGCGACTACGTGGTGCGGTCGTTCAACGACGACAAACTGTGGGATCGATTCCTGATGGAGCAGATCGCGGGCGACGAGTTGGTCGATTACCAGAACGCGACCGAGGTGACGCAGGAGATGCTCGACTGCTTGATCGCGACCGGTTTCATGCGCATGGTGCATGACAAAACGAACAATCGGCTCGACAGCTTCCTGCCGTTTCGGATGGATACAATCACGAAGCAAATCACGATTCTCAGCACGTCGGTCCTTGGCATCACCGTTCAATGTGCACAATGTCACGATCACAAATTCGATCCAATTTCGCAGCACGACTACTACGCTTTGAAGGCGGTGTTTCAGGGAGCGTTCGACGAATACGATTGGCTGCCGCCGGAGCGTCAGGAAGACTTTCATCGTCCATGGCGAGTGGGTGGCGAGCGGCTAATGGCTTTTCTTGAACTGGGCACGAATGCGAAAGAGTTTTTTGAGCAACGTGGGCGCGATCTGCCGGCGGAGGAGGGGTTGCGTCGTCAATACGTTGCGTTGAAAGAAGAAGTGAGGCAGCGCGACCTCGAGGGACGTCGCGAGTTGGTGAAAAAACGATGGCTGAAAATCGAAGAGCCGCTGCGGAGCGATATCCGTGTTGCTCTTTCCACACCTGCGGTGCGACGGACCGGACGCCAGCAACAACTTGTCGAGCAACACGAGGATCTGCTCACGGTGGATCGAATCAAGTTGGCCGAAGTCGACGAGGAATTCAAGAAGTTCCAGGAAGAGACCGACAAGAAAGCCAATGAAGTGCGGGGCAAGATTCGTTCCGGGCCGGATATCCGTGCTCTTTGGGACCGCGGTGAGCCTTCGCCGACTTACGTGTTCCGTCGCGGTGATCCGGAATCGCCCGGACGCCGCGTCGCGCCCGGCATTCCGGCTGTCTTCGCGGGAACGAACGTGAAGTTCGAAGTCACAGCACCCTGGGAAGGGGCGCGAAAGACTGGACGACGCTTGGCGTTGGCCCGTTGGTTGATACAACCGGATCATCCGCTGACGGCGCGCGTCATCGTGAATCGAGTTTGGCACGGACACTTTGGGCGCGGGCTGGTTGCCACGCTCGATAACTTCGGTGTCAGCGGTGGCAAGCCGTCTCATCCTGAATTGCTCGATTGGTTGGCCGTTGAATTCGTGCGGCGCAGTTGGAGCGTCAAAGAACTGCATCGGCTGATCGTGAACTCCCAAACGTGGAAGCAGTCGTCGCGTGTCACCGCGAGCCACGTGAAGAAGGACCCCGAAAACTTGTTGCTTGGCCGCATGCCGATGCGGAGAATGGACGCGGAGGCGTTGCGGGACTCGTTGTTGGTTCTCGCCGGTCGGCTTGATCCAGCAGTGGGCGGACCGCCACAAGCCGTTCATACTCGCGACGACGGGTTGGCGTTCACGAATCCGACAGACGCGGGCTGGCGGCGGAGCATTTACACGAAGCAAACACAGCAAACCGCGGCGACGGTTTTAGAGCTGTTTGACTTCCCGAAGATGACACCGAATTGCACGCAGCGAACCGAATCGACGGTCGCTCCGCAGGCGTTACATTTGATGAACGACGGCAACGTGCGGAAGCTGGCTCGTTCGTTTGCCGAACGGTTGATGAAAGACGCGGGCGAAGTGAGGGCCGGTCAAGTTCGGTTGGCGCATCGAATCGCGTTTGGACGAGAGCCTGCCGCAGAGGAACTCGAAATCGGCGTTCACGCTCTGGAGCAATTGACTGCAAGTGCGACGACAGACAACAAAGAAGCAAAACCACCGAAGCTCAAAGCGCTCGCGAAATACTGTCACATGCTGATGAACTCGGCTGAATTCGTTTACATCGATTGACGTAGCTCGTGTCTCTCAGTCGAGTTGTTACGGATGGACTCGACACGGAGAGTCAAGCGACGGCCTCAAAACTATGCAACACTTCAAATCCAACCGACGCGACTTTTTCTCCAGCGCGCTTCACGGCGTAGCAGGAGCAGCCTTAACCGGCTGCTTTCTCGACGATTACTTTTCG
>CAUZVF010001024.1:0-2991 GCA_963582955.1 Planctomycetota bacterium | reverse complement strand
CGGTTTGCTGATGATGGTGTTAAGAGTGCCAACGTCTTCGTTGTTTAAGTAGCGGCCTTCGACGATTGAATCGCGGTAGATACTCTTTCGTAGCCGCTGCCGCTCTTCGATGCCGACTCCGAAGAAAAAGCGTGGCGGCGCGATGATGTTTTTGCCATCGATGACATTGACGCGGCTCCAGATTTCCGGATTCACGCATCGGATGCCCTTCAACCGCGCAATCTCATCACCCCAAGACGCCGGTAGCCGCGAAAAAATCGGAATCGGTGCGCCCGGCTGCATCGCCGTCAGGCCGGGGATTTGATCGAACGTCGAGTGCACCATGTCGTCGATACCTTCGGCGACTGAAAACAGTCCAACCATTCCGACAATGGCGACGGTCAGGCCCATGAGTGCCAACAGTGATCGAACCGGGCGGCTGAGCAGATTCTGCAGTGCGAGCTTTAACATGCGAGTGCCGAAGTGCGTGTTTGTTGTGATGTGCAGAGGATATCGAGTGACAACGTAAACCAACACGGAACCGATTAAACTCATGCTTCGCTCTGGTCAGGTTTTCCGCATGTTTGACGATAACTTCGAGACAACTAAACTGCCGTTAGCGTCCTGTGGTTTTTTTGAATTGTCTCGAAACCGAACAATGCAATGGTCGAACGATATCGACGCGGGAAAAACAAAAAGAAGCTGCTCGGTAACCACCAGAAATGTTGGATCTGGGGACGCAACACCGTTCTCGAAACACTCAACGTTGGCCGATGGCCGATCGTCGAATTGCTGATATCCGCCGCGTTGCCGTCTGGCGAGATTCAGAGTGCTGAAGCCCGGGCGGCCGAATTGAATGTGCCGGTTCAACTTGATACTTCGGAAGGCCTGATGAAACTTTGCCAGTCAAAGGAGCATCAAGGTTACTTGGCGAAAATGACCGAGTATCCGTACGTCGAAGCGGCGGATGTTCTGGAGGACATGTCACCCAGCCCGCTGGTCGGTATCCTCGATTCAATTCAAGATCCGCACAATTTCGGCGCCATGATTCGGTCGGCGTGCATTATGGGCGCCGACGCTTTATTCGTCGCGCGTCGCAATCAAGTTGAAGTGACGAGTCGCGTCGCCCGCAGTTCTGCCGGAGCCGTCAATCACATTCCAATCGTTCGAGTCGATGAACTTGTCGCTACGCTCGACGCATTTCGAGATCGAGGACTCAGAATTGTTGCCGCGACACAGGATGCCGAAACGACCTTCGATAACTACGATTTGATTCAACCGGTGGCCGTCGTGATTGGCAACGAAGGAATTGGGATTCGCAACGAAGTCGTTGCCGCATGTGACGATTGTGCCCGAATTCCTCAAACCGGTTCGTTCGATTCACTCAACGCAGCCGTTGCTGCGGGAATTGTGTTCTATGAAGCCCAGCGACAACGGGCTTCTCATTAGAAACGGACCCGAGGGCCATGAAGAACATTCGACTCACGCTCGCCTACGACGGAACGAACTTCGTCGGCTGGCAGGTTCAGCCGAATGGTGTCTCGGTTCAATCAGTCGTCGAGCGGGCGATCGAAAAACTAACCGGCCTGCCTGCCAAATTGCGTGTCGCCGGGCGGACCGATTCCGGAGTCCACGCAATCGGTCAAGTTGCAAACTTTGAGACGGAATCAGACCTCCCGATCGAAGCCTATCGCGACGGTTTACAGCATCATTTGCCCACGGATATTGTCGTTCGTGATGCCTGCGAAGTCGGATCGGAATTCCACGCGACATACTCGGTCAAACGAAAACGATACCGCTACGTGATTCACAACAGCCGCATTCCGAATCCGCTTATAAGAAACTTTGCTTGGAATTATCACGGACAGTTGGACACCACCGCCATGCACCATGCCGCTCAAACTTTGCTGGGCGAGCACGACTTTCGCAGCTTCGAATCACACTTTCCGAACAAGGCAACGAGTGTTCGCACGGTGATCGAAGTACGCGTCCATCGAACCTCCGGCTGGCCGATTTGGATGCCGGAGACGAAAGACCGTACCGATACGACGGTTGGGGAGGGCGAAGCTATTGCTGAGCCGATGATTTCCAGCATTGCGGCTCGGCAGGAGCCTCGCCCTCCCGATTTTGAAGCCACTTCGAATGAGGATTACCGAGCATCCGAGTCCGATGGTGAGTTCATTTGCTTCGACATCGTTGCTAACGGATTCTTGTACAACATGGTGCGTGCCATTGTCGGAACACTGATCCGAGTCGGTCGCCAGGATTGGAATGCCGAAGACGTCAGCCGTATCATCTCAGCCAAAGACCGGTCACAAGCCGGCGAGACAGCTCCGCCCCACGGTTTGTATCTCGTTTACGTAGATTATGAATAGCTGTGGATTCAGGCGACAGACATGGTTTCTAGCGATCAGCACTCAGCTCTCATAAACCGTCCCCATGAAAATACTCCACTTCATCACGAGACTGATCATTGGTGGAGCCCAGGAGAACACACTTCTGACGGTTGAAGATCAGCATCGAGATTTTGGCGATGACGTTACGTTGGTAACCGGGCCAGGACTTGGGCCGGAAGGAAGTTTGGAAGCCCGAGCCCGCTCGGGCGGCTTCGATTTCCGCGTCATCGCGCAACTGGGTCGCAGCATTCGACCTTGGAGCGATTGGACCAGTTATCGGCAGCTCGTCAGTATTCTGCGCGAGACGAAACCCGAAATCGTGCACACACACAGCTCGAAGGCGGGAATCATGGGCCGTGCGGCGGCGAAGAAGTTGGGCATTCCCGTCGTCCACACGATTCACGGCGCGGCGTTTCATTACGGACAGTCGCCGCTCGCACATTGGGTGTATCGACGAGTGGAAAAATGCGCCGGCCGGCGTTGTGACCAATTCATCAGTGTTTGCGACGCGATGACCGACCAATACGTCTCGGCCGGTATCGCCCGCCGTGATCGATTCACCACGGTCTACAGCGGAATGGATGTCGAACCGTTCTTGAATGCCAACGACTCGCGC
>CAUZVF010001023.1:0-2992 GCA_963582955.1 Planctomycetota bacterium | reverse complement strand
TCGATGACGAGCCGATGTCGTTGCGAGAAAAATACGGCATGACGCTGTTCGGCCAGTCGGCTCTGACCGGCCGCCGATTGCTGGAAGCTGGCTGCGGTCTGGTCTCGGTTTTCTGGGACGAGTACCGCATCGTCAACACCGCCTGGGACACTCATTCCCGCCACTTCTCAAGGTTGAGCGATGAATTGCTCCCTGGTTTCGACTCGGCCGTCAGCACTTTGCTAACCGACCTGCAAGAACGCGGCCTGCTGGACGAAACGCTGGTCCTCTGCCTGACCGAGCACGGTCGGACTCCGAAAGTCAAGAAGAAGAACAGCGGAGGCGGCCGCGATCATTGGTCGAATGTTTACAGCGTGATGCTCGCGGGAGCCGGCATCGAACCGGGCACAGTCATCGGTGCCTCCGACGCTCACGGCGCGTTCGTCAAGAACCGTCCAGTCAGCCCCGAAGACATTTTGGCGACGATGTTTCACCTGAAGGGAATCGACCACGAAACAACGATTCCCGACCGCCTAAGACGCCCTGTCAAACTGGTCGAGGACGGCGAAGTCATTCCCGAATTGCTGGCGTAAGGAAGGATTTGGACGCTGTAGGGAACGCCCTCTGTGGCGTTCCGCGCCGAATGGTTAATTGACGGAACGGCACAGAGGCTGTTCCCTACAGAGTATTAGAATGCGTTGTACCCTGTAATGAATTCTGTCGAACGATCAAATGAATCCTGACGAACAACCACTCCCGCAACGCAAACTGCATCGGCTTTCTCCGTCGGTGTATGCGACGACCGAATATGAGTACTTCTTCACCGTGTGTGCAAGGCATCAAGGAACGCCTTTCAACGACCGGCGATTGGCCGATGCCGTGATCGAATCTCTGCTTTGGACACGACAGAATTATGACTGGCTGTTGTTCTGTTATTGCTTAATGCCGGACCACCTTCATTTCGTGTGCCGATTGACCGATCCCGATTTGAAATCAGTGAATGCGGGCGCACGCGGGATCCTGCCGGAAGGCGTCCTCGATCATCTTGCTCGGTTCAAGAGCTTCACAACCAGCCAATCGTGGAAGCTAGGTTTCAAGGGCAAGCTGTGGCAAAAGAGCAGCTATGACCGCGTGCTTGATATGGAGCGACCGTTCGAGGACATCTTCGGCTATACGTTGGATAATCCTGAGCGAAAAGGGCTGGTGCAGAATTGGCGAGATTGGCCGTATACCAGAATCGTCGATCCGTGGTGGGAATGATCCCCCACGGAACGGCACAGAGGCCGTTCCCTACAGATCACGGCGCCGCCCTGTAGGGACCGCCCTCTGTGGCGGTCCGTGGATGTTGCCCTCAGTCGCGGTCCGCGGATGCCGCCCTCCACGGCGGTCCATGCGTGCCACCCCGCCGGGTAACGCCACGACCACACAATCGACTTCATTCGCGTTGTCGATCCTTCTGTGCATTGTTCCAGAAAAGTTCGGGCCAGTCGAGTGCCTGTTGGCGAACCGCCTGGCTGATGATCTGGTCCGAACGGATGGACTCGCGCAGTTACCACCACGGCTTCCGCTGTCACAGGTTTCGCCATGTTATAAATAGGCCATGCGATTCATAATTTCCTCGGCGGAAAGCAAAGTGGCAAAACTGGCGAGTGCTCGGATTTTCTCGCCAATGGAATAGCGTTGATCGGGGATCACAACAATGCCGAAATGTTCCGTCCCCTCTGCAAGGAATTCCGTGTGAAGCCGTGCAAAATCACCGACGTTGAACGAATAAAGGGTTCGTTCTTGAGAAATCGCATATCGTAGCTGGTCGATGTCGCTCGCCCCGAGTTGTCCCGCCTCGGCGGTTGTGACTACGTCTAGTCCGCGAGCCCGCAGTCCGTCGACAACCGCTTGCTCGGAAGCATCTTCGTCGACATACAACCGAATGTCACTCACCTGTCCTCGGCCTCTTCATGAGCGCGTTTGAGTGCGTCGTACTCGGAATCGTCGGCCGCCAATTCGGCTTCGATTTCGTCACGGTTCGCGTGGAAGTACGCCAGCGCGGCGTAGACCTGCCCCAGTGTCAGGTGCGAATACGTGCTGGCGATTTCCTCGGCTGTCATCCCCTGCCGGTAAAGTGTCGCAATCCGGTGAACGGTGATCCGCGATCCATCGATCCGTACACGGCCACCGCACACATCTGGCGTACTGACAAGGAAAGACTCAATTGCGATGGTCATGGAATCCTCGCATCACATTTCTGGTTGATGTTGCGTTGACAAGACACTCTCATGATACCACGAATCCACGATCGATCGAAATGCCCAATTGTTAGTCAAATTGTCAAAGCTGTTTGGCACTTGTAACTGCGGCCGGACTGATTCGAGAATCCTTCGCTATTTGCTCGTTGCAGTAACAGACCCGCTCACTGGACTGACCGAAGGTCCCCCCCCCTCTGCAATTCGATTTGATGGCGTCGCCGAAAGTGGCTTTTGGGAGACCTCCGGTCGACGACGTGCGCCGGTCGGGAGTCCGCCGCACAACTGGGGCTCCACAACACGTGCAGATGATTCTCCAGAATAACGTATCCGAACAGATTGAAGTCACGCTCGCGTTGTAGGTGTCACCATGAGTTGAAGATGACTTCAGCGGATTCGGGACGAGTGAAAATCGGGAGCCAAGCGTTGATCGTGTAGGTCATAAAGTACGGGTATTCGGTCTCGAAGATGCGGTAGCGGGTGCGAGTCATGGGTGAGAACTTTGGTTGTCTGAGTGAAGCGGAGCTTCACGGAAGTGCGTTTCCAAGCTGGAGCTAGCTGGAGCTTGGGAACGAGTGAAAACGTTGCGCAGGTAACCAGCAGACTGACGTCTGCTGCTCGCCTGAGGCAATCGGGTTGGCGTTGAAATCCGGAGTGTGTCGGCGTGGCAATGGTTCCGATTATGCCGGTTCTGACGAGTGTAATGGTACATCCGAGTTTCCTGGAATAAACGGTCAAGACTATGAGGCAACCGCATTGAATAAGTGAAATGG
>CAUZVF010001022.1:0-2999 GCA_963582955.1 Planctomycetota bacterium | reverse complement strand
GGTTGTAAAACGACGACACGGCGCCAGTCCAGACACTGCACAACGACCAGAGGAAGCTGATGAACGCGAAGGCGAAGCGTGTTCCGAATCGATTTCCTAGCCACCCGCCCGGAATCTGGCAAAACAGATAGCCAAGCGCAAACGCACTCATGATCTTGCCCATCACTCGGTCGTCGAAGCCAAGATCCGCTTGAATCGTGGTGTTGGCGGCCGAGATGCAATATCGGGTCAGATAGGCGCTGGCCGACGCGAACGAGACCACACCCAGGACGACCCAGCGCAAGTTCGTCGGTCGTTCGTCAAGATTGTCCGAACGGGATTCGCTGTCACGCATCGGGATTCCCCATCATGCGTTTGATTCCGCAAACTTGGTTTGTCACGAAAGAAAACGCCGCAGCACGTTTGCGGTAATCGCCGACACTCCGTCGTCGATTGGCAGCGACAGAGTCCAGCACAGCGAGCCAACAGAGAATACCGCGCCCCCCGATGAAGTTTCAAAGATGACCAGATCAGAACCTTCGCCGTCTGGGTTTTCTCCTTTGGCCAGATGGACGAGATTTGGTGGCGCGGTTGCGGCAATCTTGTCGGTCTCGTGCGCGGAAGCTCCGCCGGGACAGCGTTCGTGCAGGCTGTCGTGTCCGAACAGATCGCCCTTTTTCAATCCCGTTCCGGAAATCGCCCAGTGCTGATCGTCGATCACTCGGTACGGAGCCGCTGTTTGGAAACCGCCGTGCGTGTATTCGATCCCCAACAGCGCCGCGGGCGACTCGCCTCGCAAATCGAAATAGCCTTCGCGCCGGCACAGCATTGTCGACTCGTCAACAAATTCGACTTCGGCGTACAACGCACAGCCGCCCAGATACATCAGCTTTCCACCTCGCTCGAACACCCACTTCTTCACGCGCGCGTACATTTCAGGCGACCAGTATTCCGAGTGGTTGTTCAATACCAATACTTTGTAGTCATCCAAATTCAGTCCGCCGAAGTGCAATTCCGTTTCACTGTAGAGGTCGTAGTCGAATCCTTCACGTTCCAACCAACCCAACAATCGCCATTCGCCCGGAGCAAAGGCCGATCCCATGCGGCCTTGAATCGGGTCGGTGATCTGGTCGTCTTCCGGCACGGCAGCCATCACTTCTGGACGCTGAAACGAAAGCGGTGCGCCGGTTTCTTCGAACGGCCACACATCCGAATTCGTGTAACGGCCGATGTCCTGTCGAGCATTCACGACGGGACGCGGCGGCAATCCGTCCTGGTTGAAGTAATTGCTGCGTCCGCCGAAATGGTTGTAGGCATTCCATGTGATATTCGACGTCAACACGCAGACGTCCGCCCGAGGCGTGGCCGGCGAAACGATCCACGGAAACGAACAGAATCTGCCGGATCGCGTCTTGGCATGCAGAAAATAAAGCCCGGATTTGTCCGGAGCGACAATGCCATGCTTTTGGTACTTCAAGTTGTAACCGACACGATTCCATGCGACTCCCGATTGAGTGAAGTCGCCATCCGGAAGAATCTGAGCCATCGCGCGCGGACCATGCTCGTCGCACCAGCCCAGGCTGCGGACCAATTCCTTCGTCCAACCGTATCGCCAAAGTTCCAGCTTGAAGGCCTCGGTCGAATTCACACAGTACTCTGAGATTCCACCAGCCCGCATCCACTTCGGCCACATGAATCCGACCAGCCGATCAGACAGCAATCGGAATTGATGAGGCTGCCCGTGATGCACATCAATTTCAACACGCTTCGAACTGAAACAAGGTTTCGACAACGAGACGCGGTAACGGCCCGTCGCGATGTCCGCGTGAATCGAGCCGCTGGCCCGCGAGCGAGCGGCGAACGAGCCACCTTCGTTTTCAAATTCCAATTCCACGCCGGACAGCGCGGCGTAGTTCTCGTCACTCACATAGCCGATAAGCACGGTTGTTCCTCTTTGAAAGCGATCAGCGACCACGCAATCGGATACCACGTCTTCGAAGAAGGCGTGCGGCGCAGCCTCTGGAAACCGTTCTAACACGCACAAGACAAAATCGAGACATATAAACCCTCAGCTCCGCGCGTCGAGATCACGTAAGTGCTTCCTTGATCACGTGATATCGTTCGTCATCCGGACCTGTCAATCGTTCATCGAGACCTCGGTAGAAGTACGACAAATCGCGGTGGTTCAGTCCCATCAGGTGCAGAATTGTGGCGTGCAAGTCGGATACGTGGTGGCGGTCTTCGACTCCGAGGAAGCCCAGTTCGTCGGTTGCTCCGATGGCTTGGCCGCCTTTGACGCCGGCGCCGGCCAGCCACATGGAAAAACCCAGCCAGTTGTGGTCGCGGCCTGGCTTGCCGACTCCTTCACTGGTCGGAGTCCGTCCGAATTCGCCGCCCCAGACGATCAGTGTTTCGTCCCACAGACCGCGCTGTTTCAGGTCTGTCATCAGCGCACCGATCGGTTGGTCGGTCTCGCCACCGTGAATGCGGTGGTTCGTGATGCAGTTGTTGTGGCCGTCCCACGTGTCTTCGATGTGCCCGCCGCCGGAATACAGTTGCACGAATCGGACGCCGCGTTCGATCAGACGCCGGGCGATCAGGCATTTGCGTCCAAAATCGGCGGTGCGTTTGTCGTTCAGGCCATACATTTCACGAGTTTTGCGGTTTTCCCTTTCGACATCCACGATGTCGGTTGCGGTGTGCTGCATCTTGTAAGCCAATTCGTATGACAGAATCCGCGCTGTCAGTTCCGATTCGTGGGGATGCGACTTGCCGTGTTCGGCGTTTAGTCGTTGCAAGAGGTCCAACGAATGTCGCTGCGTGCGTTCGTTGACGCCCGCCGGAGTTGCCAGATCGAGTAGCGGCAGGCCCTTGCTGCGGAACAACGTCCCTTGATACGGCGCGGGCATGAAACCGGCCGACCAGTTCGACGCGCTACCGATCGGGCCTCCACGCGGATCGGTCATGACGACGAATCCCGGCAAGTCGTCGCATTCTGATCCAAGTCCGTAGTTCACCCA
>CAUZVF010001021.1:0-3003 GCA_963582955.1 Planctomycetota bacterium | reverse complement strand
CCAGGATAGGCCCATGATGACTGGTCCGTTGAACGAACTTGAGATGGCGACGGTTGTCCGTGGCCGATCACAACCCGTGCCGCAAAACACGAACGGTGAAACGGCCGAGCATCCTCGTTCGTCGCCGCTGTCGATCCACGATATGACCGTGGCCTATCACCGCAAGCCGGTCCTGTGGGACATCGACTACAACGCTCCGCCCGGTCAGTTGGTCGCCATCATTGGTCCCAACGGATCGGGCAAGACAACTCTGATCAAGGCTGTGCTCGATCTGGTCCCGAAGGCGTCCGGACGAGTGCAGTTCTTTGGTGAATCGTACCGAAAGCAACGCAGCCGCGTGGGTTATGTCCCTCAACGAGGGGCCGTCGATTGGGACTTTCCCGTCAATGCACTCGATGTTGTCGCGATGGGACTTTATCGTAAAATCGGTTGGTGTCGGCCGATCACTCGCAAGTACCGGCAAATGGCGATGGAATCGCTCGAACGGGTCGGCATGGCAGACTATTCCAAGCGGCAGATCAGTCAACTGTCGGGCGGCCAGCAACAACGCGTCTTTTTGGCGCGCGCGTTGGCTCAAGATGCGGACTTGTATCTGATGGACGAACCGTTCGCCGGAGTCGACGCGGCGACCGAGCGAGCGATGATCGCCATCCTGCGCGAACTTCGCCAGACCGGCAAGACGTCGCTGGTTGTGCATCACGACCTGCAAACGGTTACCGAATATTTCGATCACGTCGTGTTGTTGAATATGCGGCTAGTCGCGTGCGGTACCACCGCAGAGGTATTTACGACCGAGAACCTACGCAAGACGTACGGCGGCAAACTGGCGCTGCTCGATCAAGTTGGCCACCAGATGACGATGGAAGGCGGGGATTAGATGCCACGGCCGGCTTGTTTAACGGCGAGTCGTAGGCGACTGCGTTTCAAAGCGTGAATCGGATTCCACGTCCGCAGTCGCCTTCGGCCGTTAAACGAATCGAACCGAATCGGGAAACAGCGTTTGGACGGTTTCGTAAACCAAAACGTGAATCAACTGCGATGACTTCGGCGAACTTCACATTATCGACTGCGCGTCTGCTGGTGCTGGGAGTTGGCGTCACTGCCCTCTTAGCCCTGAGCCCCGCCATTTCGCTCGCCGCATCCGATCATGACCACAAACACTCGCACGAGCGCGAGCATCTCTCGCTGGCAAATCACGAATTTGAATGGCCCACGTGGGAACAGTTCGTCGACGTCATCTCGATGCAGAAATACAACACGCGGACTGTGCTGCTGGGCACGACTTTTCTGGGAATCTGTGCTGGCACGGTTGGGACATTCATGTTGTTGCGGAAACGATCGCTCATCGGCGACGTCGTCAGTCACGCATCCCTTCCGGGCATCGCGATCGCGTTTCTCGTGATGGAACTGTTCGACCCCGGCAGCGGCAAGTCTCTGTCAGGACTATTGATCGGAGCGTTGATCGCGGGTTTGCTGGGTGTCTTGTGCACAGTTGCGATTCGGCGGTTAACGCGCATCAAGGAAGATGCGGCGATGGCGATTGTGCTGAGCATCTTTTTCGGTCTGGGGATCGCATTATTCACGGTCGTTCAAAATATTCCGAGTGGAAATGTCGCCGGGTTGCACCACTTCATTTTCGGCAAGACGGCTTCGATGATCGCCGCCGACGTGACCTTGATCGTCAAAGCCGCGGTGATCGTACTATTGGTCTGTTGTCTTTTGTTCAAAGAATTCTCGTTAATGTGCTTCGACGAGGAATTCGCGACGACTCAGGGTTGGCCCGTGCTGGGACTCGATTTGATGCTAATGGGATTGGTTGTGGGTGTGTCAATCATTGGTCTGCAAAGCGTCGGGTTGTTGCTGGTGGTCGCCATGTTGATCATTCCCGCGGCGTCCGCGAGGTTCTGGACGGACAAGTTGGGAAAACTGACGATCGTGGCGGCGGGGTTTGGCGGGCTGAGCGCCTTCATGGGTGTGTTGCTCAGCGCATTGTTTCCCCGAATCGCGGCCGGTGCCGTCATTGTGCTGTCCGGCTCGTTTCTGTTCATTATCAGCATGGCTTTGGGGACCCGACGCGGAATCATCGGAAGAATCCGGCAGCAACGTCGCACTCGGCAACGCGTGGGCCGGCATGATCTGTTACGCGCGGTGTATGAATTTTTGGAACCGTCACTGGTGGATGATGTTGCAAACTTGTCCAAAGCTTTGACGAAGCATCCCGTCCAATTCGAGCAATTGCTCGGGATGCGATCGTGGTCGACCGCACGATTGCGAAAGCTGATTCGCACTGCCAAACGCGGGGACATCCTGCGGGCTGGCTCGAATGAGAGTTTGCACCTGACGGAAGTCGGCGCCATTCAATCACAGAATGTCGTACGAAACCACCGATTGTGGGAGATCTACTTGATCGAACATGCGGATATTGCTCCCAGTCACGTCGACCGCGACGCGGACATCATCGAACATCTGTTGGGACCTGAATTGATGATGGAGCTCGACGGTCTATTGTCCCAGCGCTATCCCAATATGGCGGTTCCTTCCAGCCCGCATCCCATTGGCCACATGTCGGCGTGAAAGGTGACTGACCTTCGACAGCACGGCGAAAAGCGAAACGAACAATGATTTCCGACGCACTCGACATTCTGGCCACTTGGAAGCTGTGGGACACGTGGATCGTGATCACCGCGGTGATTGCAGCCATGTCGTGCGCGCTGCCGGGCAATTATCTCTTGTTGCGCAGGCAGAGCATGATGGGTGATGCCATCAGCCATACCGTTCTGCCGGGCATCGTGATTGCCTTCCTGTTCGCGCACTGGTTGAAAACGTCGGGCTGGATCTCGGCCGAGACGTATGATGCGACGCGGCATACGGCCATGTTCTTGGGAGCAATGGTGCTCGGTGTCGTCTCGGCGATGCTAACCGAATGGGTGCAGCGGCACGGTCAAGTCGAAAGCAGCGCGGCATTGGGAGTTGTCTTTACAACTCTGTTCGCGGTTGGGCTAC